>JBJOOY010000293.1:0-7885 GCA_046051065.1 Cyanobacteriota bacterium | reverse complement strand
TCTTCAAACCCTTATGGATTAAGTACTTGAGAGAATTAGATAAGTATGTTTTCTGAACTGGATTTGGTATAAGTCCTGTAATTTTCTGTTCACGTCTGCTTTTATTTTCAGCAACAAGCTTCTCTGCACATTCTATTCTGTCAAAAAAATTTTTGTCACCAATCGCTGCTTCTCAAGCTCGATCGATCTCAATAATTCACTCGCGGGTTCATCATTCGGATCTTGCGGTACCAACTTGCCCATGACGGCGAGTTGGAGGATGGTTTTGCGTAGCTCGACGACGTTTTCTTTGACAGAATAGAGTTTGCAGAAGTGTTGGGTGATGAAACTCCAAGCGGTGCTAAATTCGCTGCTATCCTTGGCTGTCAAAAGTCGATCGATTGCCGCTGTATGGACGGTGAGCAGCCGTTGGGATCGATCGATCCGCAATTTCTCCAATTCATCACAACGCGCCATTAGTTGGTCTATTTTGGCAACAATTCGGCGTTGTTCGGCGAGGGGTGGAAGGGGAACCAGAAACTCTCTCATTGCTTTTAATGAGACATTTTTTATCGTCGATCCAGTTGCCGATGAAAACGCATATTCGAGAAAGTATAAACTATTTAGTAGCTTTTTTGTAAATTGTTTGTCAATTGGCTCGAACAAGTTAAAATAACAAGTACTTTTCCCAAGAATCACTTTCTCATTGTTGTAGAAAGCAATGTTGCCTATCGTGCCATTTATTGAAACTAATACTGTCCGAGAATTAAGTTCTTTTTTGTATTTATTATATTCTTCGATTGAGACTTTGTTTGTATTTCCTTTTATCTCAATCAATCCATCTGAGAGATTGTTTCCGTTAATAAAAAAATATTCTCCAGTCTCGTCATAAGCTGGGGTACCATGAAGTCCATCGCCTAATAAAGATACGATTTCGCCTAAACGTACCCACTTCCAACTATTCGGCAGCACATGAGGTGCTTCTTCCGCTTTAATTTCTGGTAATGGCTTAGGCTGTCTAATTTTTCCTTCTTTTACCAGCCGTTGTTTCTCTAACTCGATCGATCTCAACAGTTCGCTAGCTGGCTCATCATTCGGATCTTGCGGAACTAGCTTCCCCTGCATCGCTAGAGTCAAAATCAATTCTCGTAACTTCTTAATCCCATCAGGCGCAGCAAAAGCCACATCAAAATGTTGTTCCAAAAGACTCATATTTTCTCTACTCATAACGATTTTCGATCAATCGATGCCAAATAAGGTATAATTGACTGATGGAAGATAAACCAATCAATTGGATCGGTACATCGAGAGATGATATCTGTTCTTTCCCAGAAGATGCAAGGCGCAAAGCTGGTTTCCAACTGCGTGCGGTGCAACGTGGTGAAGCTCCTGTGGATTTTAAATCGATGCCGATAGTTGGTAAAGGAGCGGCGGTATTTTTTGGTGAAACCCAACCGCGTATTAGTAACCTGATGAACGGAGATATCGATCGATTCGCGATCGACAAGTTAGTCCAAATGTTGTCACGGGCAGGAATGGAAGTTCGGGTGTTAGTGACTCCCCAAGGCTTGCATTAATTCCTGCTTCAGCGAGTTTTGAGCAGCTTGCATTTGTCGATCGATCTCCAGATATTCCCGCATCAACGCTACCTCGTGAGGATTTTTGCAATCGAGATTATAGTTACGCACCGCGATTTCCTGCGCTGATACCTTCCAGGCATATTCACTCGGCTGGCGATTTTTCCACCAATCTTTCTCGCGATCGAATTCCTGAATTGTCAGCGGTTTCGAGCGAGAATAAGACTTATAACCAGGAACCGTCACTTCTCATTCCTGCTCCTTATCATCAAAAATCTTCAGAAACAGCAACCACACAATCTGACTAATGCGTTGAGCGTCACCATCGACACCCACATCCTTCCGCATGATGTCCTGAATGGTTTTAATGAGAGTACCGATCGCCATAAGTAGTCAACGTTATTCCAAGAGCAACCATTTTAATCGACTTCGAGCGCGATCGATCCACCAAAATCCCCTGCGATCTACATGGCGTGCAAATCCCCTCCGAGGAGGGGTGGCGCGAAGCGACGGGGTGGGTTCAACCCTCGCTACCCACCAATCATCCCTCGATCGATTCTACAATCGATCGAAACATAGATTTTTGTTGTCAACTCGATCGATAAAACATGCGGAATTGGCTGGACTTCGGCGGGGATCTACCCACCCCGCCTTTCAGGCACCCCTCCGAGGAGGGGATTTTTCGGATCGATCGTTTACGCACTATACAAAGATCGCTTCAAGTCCCTAATTGCTTCCTGATACTGAGCCGCCCCGCCAAAAATCCGCACGATTTCCAGCGGTATTTCAATAATATTTAATTCGGGAGAATAAGTAGGCAGAAAGAAAATAGTTAAACCTTTCTCTTTCCATTCTAATTGTTTCTCTAAAAACGCATTACTGGTGTGAATCGGGGCATTATCAACTACTAATACTGTTTCCATTTTGATTTGATTACTAAATCGATCTATACAAGCGATTATGATATCGCTATTAATACTACTCTCGAATAAAAAAACTTCTAATTCTTGCCGTCTGTTGAGGATACCAAAAGCATTCAATCGCTTACTTCTTTGAGCTTTAACTATGATTTGCTCTCCTTTTTCTTGCCAAGCATATCGCATACTCGCTCGAGTTTGAAATGTTTTTCAGAGTTTTATTGTACATCAAAATACATAAATGTTTTTGCGTGTGTACTTAATCCCGCTTTTTCACCCGCTCCGCCCGTTCCTTGCGGGTTAGCGGCGGCATATCCCAAGCAATATGACAGAGCAAATCGAACGGATCGCAATCTTTGCCAATCTCATCAGCCAATGCCTCAAAGAATATCCCCTCTTTCGCCAACTCATCGACGATCGCTTGTTTCTTATCCGCACTACTCCATCGCACCAGAAAATCATCCGGCTCTGGATAACCGTCTGTAAAATCTTCGTCCTCTGACAGTTCCGGCGGTACTGGCGAATCGTCAGGATGTTTTGGCTCATAAATCTGCACCGGATCGCCATCAAAATCTCGATCGGCAAATAGTTCAGTCGCTTTTTTAAAATCGATAATCGTGAAATAAAACTTCCCGTAGTCCTCTTTAATCCGTGTCCCCCGCCCGATAATTTGCTTGAACTCTGTCATCGACTGAATCCGCTGATCCAGGACGATTAATTTGCAAGTTTGAGCATCTACACCCGTAGTCATCAGTTTAGAAGTAGTCGCGATGACTGGATATTTAGATTCAGGAAAAATAAAATTATCGAGTTCCGCCTTACCTTCCTCATTGTCGCCAGTAATCCGCATCACATATCGGGAATTTCCAGCAGCAAGATCGGCATTTTCATTTACCAATGCCTGTCTCATTCGCTGGGCATGATCGATATTTTCACAAAACACGATCGTTTTATCAAAACGGTTAGTTGCTTTGAGAAAATCGCTAATTTTCTTAGCTACCAATTGAGTATGCGGATCTAATACTAATTTCTTGTCAAAATCTCGTTGATTATAAATCCGATCCTCAATTTCATTCCCATATTTATCTCTCTCCCCCGCTGCTGGTCGCCACCCTTCCAAATCCTTGTCGATATCGATTCGCACCACCTTATAAGGCGCAAGAAAACCATCATCGATCCCCTGTCTGTTCGATCGGCTAAAAACAAAATCCGCTTCTTCGCCTTCGATTTCCACAGTCTCCAGATAATCTGAAAAGCAGTAAAAGTTTTCCCCGTGCCAGTTGCCATCACCAGCAGAATTCGATCCTGTCCTTTGGCGATCGCTTCGATGGTTTTATCGATCGCCAATAACTGATAGTAACGCGGAGTCTTATTACTCCCGTCACTATAATAATCCTGAGTAACTAGCTGCTGTTGCGGTGCAGATAGCCCCCGATGTGTACACCACCATTCCCACAAAGTTTCCGGCGACGGAAACTCATCTAAACCGACTTCTCGCTCGATAATCCCATCGGTAGCAATCTTGTTATAATTGTGCCCCGTACTGCCTGAAATCGATACAAAGAACCTCGCAAAGCATCCAAAACCGTCCGCTGAACATTACTCTTTTGTCGCTTTGCCTGCACCACCTCCCGCGCCGAGGTAATCCCTAACTCGATATCGGCTACCACATCCACTCCCTTATCATTCGAGGGCGCAGTCACCGTGACATTCTGATAATTCATCGCCTCTAATAATTGTCCGATCAGATGCTCAAACGCGATTGGTTCCATCGTTGAGAGCAATTCCTGCATACTGACTCTCACAGATGCTTTTTGCTGATTTACCAATTGCAAAATCTCTTGCAGCTCGATCGAACTATCAGCAGGCTCATCACCACCTGTCTGTCGTAGATAGGCTAAACCTTCGTCAGTGATGCTATAGATCGCACCTGCTTTGGTGAGCAAACCCCGCTCCAAAATACTGTGGAGTCTGCGGCTGAGTGTATCTTTAATCGTGCTATCAGTGCCGTAGCGAGAATACCGCGTCAGATAATCTGTCCACTCAGGGATGAAGTCCGAGCGTCGCCCCGTCCCTTTCTCCGCAGCAATTGTCAGAATTTTTAGAACACCTTCCTGCTCATCTACCAGAGCAACAGTATCCCCTCGCGGACGATCGATAAAATCTCGACCTCGCTCTGTCAGTTTCATTCGACCATCACTATCTTCTACTAGTAACTTATAAGCACAGGCAAATAGCCAATGTCCATACACATGGCGCGGATTGACCTTCTCCGCCGTTTTTTGCCAAATTGCCTCCGCCAGCTCGCGATCTTTACCCTGTAACCTTTCTACAATCCATCGATCTGGCTTAGTCCAATCCCCAGGTTCCTGGGGGCTACCTCGAAGTGTCTCAATAGTCGATCGGAGTCCGGTAATTTGCGGATGTACCTGTCATCAAAATTTCTGGCTTGAGAATAGATTTTTTAAGTTTCCCATTTCTCTTACTTGATACTTTGATTCACTTCTCAAAGGCAACTACTCAGGCTGGTAACGAAATCCTCGAATGACGAGTCCACTATGGTTCTTAGCCAATTTTCCTAAAAAGCTGTTCTCAATTAAATTAATCAATGAATCTATAAAAAATAAGTAGATTGAATGTTTAGAAACATTCAATCTACTTATAACAACATTAATTTGCTAATGTTAATGAGAAGCTGGCGGACGGATTCGAACCCCCGACCGGCTGATTACAAACTAATGATTGAGATTTAGCTGGAATGACCGATCGTCAATCATTCCAGCACCTTAAATGCCGACCGAAATCTATTAACAATAGTCACTACAACGTCAATCGCGCTGTTTTGGGCGATCTGATGACATGTTGATTTTGGAAGTTATAGCGGTTTGATGTGGTCGATTGCGGATACATCTAAGTAGTATCTTTCGATCATTTTTACCGAATTATCCGCCCACTTAGCAATCATCGCGATCGGTGCCCCTCTAGAAATTTGTTCGGTGATGAACGTATCCCTACAACTGTAAGGTGTTGAATTTCTTTGCACGATCGGATCTACAATTCGATCCCACGCTCGATGAGAGAAGTTACTGTAGTCGATCGGCTTTCCATGTAGTGATGGAAATACTAGCGATCGGTGTTGTTTCCGGTTGCGCCGATCGATTAAGAATAGCTGCAACTCATCCTGACAGGGAAACCACCGCGTTCGATTGGTCTTAGATTTCTTGTTGTGGGAAACTTTACCAGATAAATAGGTGATGGACCGATCGAAACAGATCCGCGAACAATCATCGTTAAGCTGTTCCCATTGCAAGCCGATCCCCTCAGAGGGACGACAGCCGCACAGAAACCAAAATTTTACCAGTGGTGCATAGAACCGATAGTGAGGATGTCGATCGAATGCTTCCAGTACCAATTTTTTTTCAATATCGCTGAAAGCATTGGGAGCTGGATCTTTTCGATCGACTCTAATATCTCCTGCCATTTCCAGAAATGGATTTAAACCTGTGACTAATTGGTGTTTGAGTGCCCATTTAACCGCAGTAGCGAGGGATTGAATCACCCGCCTAGTTAGGTCTGGAGTCGTCCGACCGAGTAACCATCCCCTAATCTCTAGACTCTGAGAAATTTGCTGGTGGGGACAATTAACAATATGACGACCGATCGCATTAACTAGATAGTGGATGCTAGATGGCTTCAGGCTCCGAGACTTATATCGACAATATTCTTGCCAGATTTCGGAGATCGTTAATTGAGCTGGGATGTCAATCTGATGAGTTTTTGGCTTATAGGCTTCCAATGTCGGATCGAATTTACCTTGAAGATATGCCCACTCAATATCTCTAACGAGTAAGCTCGCATGAAGCCGATTGTCGTTGGTATCTGGCAATCTCAAGTTTAGATATTTTTGCTTGCCACCATACCAAGCGCGCGGAAACTGTAACCGCAATCGCCCCGATATGACGCTAATTGCGATCGATCCATGAGGAGTTCTAGCCATAACTACGATCGATCCTCTGGTGGTTTAGAAAAGTCTTTGGTTTGGAGCCGATCGATTCCGTCTCGATCGAATTTCTCAAATACTAATTTCCATTTATATTTTTCAGATTGTTTTTCGGTGATTTTGTCGGTGGATTTGTCGTCGGTGATTTTTTCCAGATCGCCATAGAATCCGAACACGACGGCGATAAATTTATTCCAATCCTTTGCTACAGCCTGTTTCGCGAATTTTATAACGGTTGTTCCGATATTTCCATTGAGCAATTGCTGATATTTTAGGGCTGGATTTTGAAAATTAGTTTGGGAAATGTGTTTTTGTGGTGGTCTCGGTGGTCTCGGTGGTCTCAGTACATTTGTCCTGAGACCACCTGAGACCACCTGAGTTTTGCTTGGTGGTCTCACCTGATGAGACCTGAAGCTCAATGATAGAGTCATTCTCTAGGGGTGAGACCACCGAGACCACCGAGACCACCATGTTTTCATGTTTCCAGAACTCGTTGAAAACTATAAATCTTTGTTGCCGACCGTCTAATCGTCTGCGGAGCGTGTGATGTTTGTTGTCTAGCGAAGGTTTCAGCCATTCTCGTTTTTTCAATTCGGCGATTAACTCATTTTTATCGACTCCATCGCCCAACTCTTTATCAAAAATTGACTGAGGTACCCAAAATTCGATTCCATCAGTAACGAGATCGTCCGATCGATAGGCTAGTAAATTTCGGGTACCTTGGGGACTTTTGGAATCAGCGATCCGATCGGCGTTGTGCTGGTTGCTCACGAATAAATGCTCGATCTTATTGCAAGCTTCCTTAATCTCGATCGATCCTGCCCCACCTCGCACATTTACCCAATCGGTAAACATCTGACTTACCGCCCATGCGCACTGTTCGATCGGAAATGGTAAGAGATCGTAACTGTGGGCGATTTCTAATCCCACTTGTACTAGTGCGAATCGGACGGCTACCCGCCCGATCGTCGAATCATTAAATTGTTGACTGAGATCGCGAGCGATATTATGGACTCGATCGCGTAACTCCTTGTCAAATCCCTCAATCTTTCTCTCTTCTACAAGCTTGGTGAGGTAATGGTCGAATGCTGTGCCCTGATGCTTACTTACAGATGATTCTAGAGCTTGGACAAATTCAGCCGGATCCCTGTAGCCATGCAGTTCTTCAAAAACTCCGAACCCTTTGCCTCCATCCGCTGGTATCGACGGCATCCGTGCTTCCATTCCGCCTTTCGCCGAAATCTTAGCTTGTCGCAGGTAATTAACCATATCGACTTCACCCGTGGATAAAAATAATAGCTTCCACGTTTTGGGCTTGATGGTATTAAGCGTTTTTGCCATCCGAATTTTCCCCTGTCCATTGCCTAGCATATAGGCTGATGCTCCGACTGTTTGAGGATCTGCTTGCCCGA
>JBJOOY010000292.1:0-3493 GCA_046051065.1 Cyanobacteriota bacterium | reverse complement strand
GGATTTTCCCTCTCTAGGTTTTCGGTGATAATGTAGCTTATATGTATTGTCTTTTTACGCCTTAACCAACACTAAGCACTAAAGTACTTAGCCACAGGATGATAGACAATCAACGCAGTTGTAGACTGCTCAGGATAGAGCTGCTCGCTCTCATCCATCGTCATCCCCATCCGCTCGGTATCCATGATTTTCAACTGCTGCAACTGATCCGCCACATTCGGACAAGCTGGATAGCCGAAACTATACCGCGAACCCTGATAGCGTTGCGCCAACATATCGCGAATATTATCCGGCTCTAAATCGCCATAACCCAACTCCTTGCGGATGCGGGCATGTCCCCATTCGGCTAAACCCTCAGCCATTTGGACAGCCATGCCGTGGAAGTAGAGATAGTTGGCATAGTTATCGGCTTTGAATAATACTTGGGCTTGCTCGCTGGCGACTTCGCCCATTGTCACGGCTTGCATCGGGAACACGTCGAATTTGTTCTCTGATAGGGGGCGGAAGAAATCAGCCAGACAGAGGCGACGCAGGGATTTTTGGCGGGGGAATGTCCAGGTGACTACGGGGGTGGCTGTTTGGGGGGTTAAGCCTTGCTCGATCACGCTTGGATCGTAGACGTGGACGGAGTTACCTTCGGCGGTACAGGGGAAGTAGCCGTAGATGAGTTGGGGTTCTAGCCATTCTCCGGTGAGGATTTTGGCTTTCCATTCTTCCAGGATCGGGTAGACTTTCTCGGCGAGGAATGCGTCGTATTCTTCGCGGGATTGCTCTTGGGGTTTGCGGAATTGCCATTGTCCGGCGATCAGGGCTTGGAGATCCATGTGCCAGAAGAGATCTTCGAGGACGATTTCATCTTTGATGATTTTGGTACCCCAGAATGGTGGTGTGGGTCGATCGATCTCTAAGTCTACTGCTTCCGATCGCACAGTATCAATTACCGCTGGCTCTTTGCTCTCTTCCGTCTGCTGTTTAGGTTCTTCAACTTCGACGGCGACTTTAATCGGATTGCCATCATCATCGAGGAAACCGTGGGTGTCGTCCCACTTGTTGCCCTGTTTGGCGGGCATCAGGGCATCCATAAAGTTCAAGTCCGCGAAAGCATCCTTTCCGTAGATTACTTGACCGTTATAAGCCTGCTGGCAGTCTTTGTAGACAAATTTCGGGGTGAGAGCAGCACCGCCGAGGATGATCGGGATGGTAATCCCTTTTTCGTTGAAAACTTCGAGGTTTTCTTTCATGAAGGCGGTGGATTTTACCAGCAATCCGCTCATGGCGATACAGTCGGGTTTGTGGGTTTCGTAGGCTTGAACGATCGCTTCTACGGATTGTTTAATTCCCATATTGACGACTTCATAACCGTTGTTGGTGAGGATGATATCGACCAGGTTTTTACCAATATCATGTACATCGCCTTTGACGGTGGCAATGACGAATTTACCTTTAGAATTACTCGTACCTGCATCGGCTTTATCCATGTGAGGTTCGAGTAAAGCTACGGCAGCTTTCATCGTCTCGGCAGATTGCAAGACAAATGGTAGTTGCATTTGTCCCGAACCGAAGAGTTCGCCGACAACTTTCATCCCGTTTAGCAGATAAGTGTTGATCACATCGAGGGGAGGATATTTCTCGATCGCTTTCATCAGATTTGCTTCTAAACCAACCCGTTCACCGTCGATAATATGCCGAGTTAGTTTCTCTTCGAGGGGGAGTTTATCATCCTCAGCTTTATCCCGTTTGGTAGTCACCCCTTCAAACATGGTAGTGAGTAAACCAAGTGGATCGTAGGTGCAAATATCCCCATCAAATTGACGGCGATCGTAAATCAGATTCCGACAAATTTCTTGATGTTCGGTGGTGATTTTAGCGAGGGGTAAGATTTTGTTGGGGCTAACGATCGCCGCATCCATTCCAGCTTCCATACACTCATGCAAGAACATCGAGTTTAATACTTGCCGAGCGGCAGGGTTTAGACCGAAGGAAATATTTGATAATCCTAATAGAACGTGACACTGTGGTAAATTATCGCGAATCATTTTAATCGATTCGACGGTGGCTTTCCCATTCTCCCGATCTTCCTCAATTCCGGTAGAAATTGGCAGTGCTAAAGGATCGAAGAATATTTCATAGGCCGGAATCCCATATTCTACCGCTGCTCGATATGCTCGTTGCGCGATCGCAAATTTCCGCTCGGCGGTTCTTGCCATGCCTTCTTCATCGATCGTCCCAATCACGATTCCCGCTCCATATTTCTTGGCAATTTCTAATACTTTATAGAAGCGTTCTTCGCCATCTTCATAGTTAGTTGAGTTGAGCAGACATTTACCGCCAGCAACTTTCAATCCAGCTTCCATTTTCTCCCACTCAGTGGAATCCAACATCAGCGGCAAACTCACGTTATTAACTACCCGCGAGACAACTTCATGCATATCTCGCACACCATCACGACCGACATAATCAACGTTGACATCGAGAATGTGGGCACCTTCTTTAACTTGGGATTTAGCGAGAGAAACTAAACCATCCCAATTCTCTTCATTTAATAAATCACGACACTTTTTCGAGCCACTGGCATTCAACCGTTCGCCGATAATTAAGAACGAATTATCTTGATGATAAGGCTGAATTGACATCAATGAAGATGCCGCTGGTTCAAATACCGGAGTCCGTTCTTTTACTTGGAGTGTTGAACCAATCTCAGCCAAAGCTTTAATATGTTCTGGGCGCGTACCACAACAACCACCAATTACCTGCACACCCCAATCTTCGACAAACTTATACATCGCCAATTTAAGTTCGATCGGCGTTAATTTATAATGAGCATGACCACCAATATTTTCAGGTAATCCCGCATTTGGGACACAAGAAACCACAAACGGCGATTGTTCGCACAGATGTTTGATATGGGGAGCCATTAAATCTGGCCCAGTCGCACAATTTAAGCCTAAAATATCGATCGAGAATGGTTGTAAAACCGTCAACAACGCCGCAACATCCGTACCAGCTAACATCGTATTCGTCGCTTGCTCGAACGTCGCCGACACCATAATGGGGATTCTAGCCCCTTTATTTTTAAAAACCTGCTCCAATCCATTCAAAGCTGCTTTGATTTGCAGCACGTCCATACAAGTCTCGATTAAGAATAGATCGACACCACCGTCGTACAGGCCCGTAGCCTGTTCGGTGTATGCTTGCTCTAAGGTGTCATAATCGATATGCCCGATCGAAGGTAATTTCGTGCCTGGACCGATCGATCCGGCTACAAATCGCGGTTTTTCAGGTGTCGAAAATTCCGCTGCACATTTCTTGGCGAGTTCCGCAGCGGCTTTATTCAAGTAGTGTACTCGATCGCCTAAACCATATTCTGCTAACGTTTGAGTCGTACCGCCAAAGGTGTCGGTTTCAATTACATCCGCACCAGCAGCAAGGAAATCGCGATGAACTTTCGCGATCGCTTCTGGTTTAGTATGGACAAGATATTCATTACAGCCCT
>JBJOOY010000291.1:0-5940 GCA_046051065.1 Cyanobacteriota bacterium | reverse complement strand
ATGTTGATTATGAGCGTTTACCTGCTTCTTCAGAGGCTTTTATCCACATTGCCATGATTCGACTTATGCTACGGAGACTTGCTTAAACATTTTATACTCTCCGTATTTCCAAACATCCTCTCAGTTGAAGGGCTAAAAGCATCAAAATTACGTTATTAGATTCTTCATTATTGCAGGATCGATCATTTCTTGCACTTCCCTTATCTCTCGTACTAGGCGATCGCGGAGCATCCCCCTTGGGGAATCGCCCTCATTACCGATTGGCATTGTCCACAGCACAGTATAAGCCAAAGCAAGAGCATAATAAAAATCGTCAAGTTTACAGGCGACAATAAAACAGGAGTTAATATATCAGCTGACATTTAGGGAAAAACTCGATCGATTTATATTGATGGGCAAAGGCTTGAGGCTAGAATTAGTGAGCCTTGAGATCTAATATTTATGTTCTGGTGCAAGATGTGAGTATATTTATTATGAATTGTGATCCTGTTCTCGCTGTTTTAATAATTCGATGCCCCAGGAAGTTCCGAGTCTAGTCGCTCCAGCGATAATCAAATCTACAGCTTGGGCGTGAGTCCGAATCCCACCAGCGGCTTTAATTCCAATTTGGTCTTTGGTGAGATCCTTGAGGAAGTGAATATCTGCGACTGTGGCACCACCACTCCAACCCGTACCTGTCTTCAACATCCGCGCGCCAGCTTCCATGCAGATTTGGGCGGCAATTTTTCGTTCGGGTGGCGTTAATAAAGACATTTCCAAAATTGCTTTGACACTCAGCCCAGTTGTTTCGCAGATTTCGGCAATTTCACGATGTACTTCATCGATTAGCCCTGCTTTCAACCAGCCGATGTTAATCATCACATCTAGTTCTTGGGCACCACCCTCCATTGCCTCCTGGGCTTCATAGAGCTTGCTAGCAGTGGTTGTTCCACCAGTCGGGAAACCAATCACCGTACAAATCTGCGGCTGTTTATGGTGCAATAGGTTGGTAACTTGCCGTACATAGCAAGGATTGACACATACTGCTGCAAATCGATATCGTTCTGCTTCTTCGCACCATTGTTCTACCATCGCAGGAGTAGCCACAGCACTGAGGAGAGAGTGATCGATGAATGGAGCGATATCGAGATTAGACCGTTCGATTTCCATGAGATTTAAGCATCAACTGACCTCACTAGATTAACCGATCGACGACGGATTGATGAGTATGTGGCACTGTCTAGCTAACGGGTGATTAATAGCTTGAATTAGCTTTGGATCAAGACTTTCGACCATTTTTAGCCCGATCTCCGCAAGTTTTACACAGCAAGGGTTAATGACCTAATCACACATTATAGTGAACAGTGCCAACATGTGGCTCATGGGCTAGTCACGCTTACGCTTGAGCCTAGCTACTTAAGTCCCCGTCTCTTTAGAGCGGGGTCAGTGACACATCGCTTATTTAGGCATGACTTCGATTTTGCCATTAGGTTGAAAAACGACATCATATTGAGCGAGCGGATCTTGGGAGATTGCGGCTTGAGCGTTGAATTTAGCTAATCGAGGTAAAGGAGTTTCTGCTTCATACTGGAAGCCTACTTGATTTGTCGGTTCGTAATCGACTATTTCTCCAGTTTTAGTGACGGCGACGCGGTAGTTAAGTTTTTGCGAATAGGTGATTTTCCGTTGTCTGAGTGCTGACTGTTGTAATTCAGTTTTGAGTTGCTGTGCTAACTGTTTGGAGATTCTCGGTTCGGTGATTGGTTTACCTAAACTCATTTCTCCTTGTGCAGGCTGCTCTGGCGCGATCGAGAGGACTCCATCAGGTTTAAATACAACGTTAAAATTACCGACAGCCTGATTGGGATTGGTGCTGGGAACTGCTAATTTAGCGAGTGGGGTAAGATCGATCGCCGATTTATCTGTCTTCTGTACGGGCTGATAGCTGATAATCTCACCGTCTTGATTTACCCCAACCTGAAAATTACTCTCCTGTTTGATTTGACCGCGCTCTTGCCAATTTTGGTTGAGATCTCGACGCAATTTGCGTTCGAGAAAGCCGATTTGAGTAGCTTCTGTAATTTGACCTGTTTTGGATGAGAGCTTGCTCGGCGGAACCGGTGTGGGACTAGCTGAGGGTTGAGGGGTAGCAGACTTGCTTTCAGCAGGGTCTTTGGTTGGTGATTCGGCAGGAGTTGGAGTTTTATCCGTTGGTGGTGGAGTAGTTTGGTTGGCAACTACAGCGGGAGCGATAAATTTTGGTGCCGATACTTGTGGTATGGGTAGAGCATAGCCAATCAGACTAGCGACCACTAAACCTGCCAGTCCTAGTCCAGCGGGCATTCTTTGGGTCGAAATCGGTTGTGTTAGGGCTTTGGCTAGCGGTTTGAGCGGCACCATTATATCTGGTAAGGTGCGGCGATCAGCCAGAAATCGATCGATCGATTCGAGTAGATCGAATAACTGAACGGTAGAAAGTTTGATTTGAGTGGGCTTACCATCAGCAGTAGAGTTGCCGCTTGGATCGATGATTGCTTCGAGATAGTGGACATTATCGCGATCGCCTTTGGTTAAAGATACTAAACTAGTAGTCTCTAGTGTGGCTGCGCCAGGATGGGGAACTCCACTCAAAAATTCTTGGGTATAGTTGCTAACCACCGAGATCAAGCTAGTTAAGAAATCTTTTCCGCCAAATAGAGTTTGCTTGTAGCCGACAAAGTGGCATTCGACATTAAATAAGCTAGACATTAAGGGGCGAGGATCGGCGAGCCCAGTAACGGAACTGCCATCACTCACCCCGTCTAAGATTAGGGTACAGTTCGGTAAACTATACTGACGGCGAATAGTCATGGTAATGATTTTTTGGAAAATCTAGTATATGTGCTGCGATTATATCAATTAGTGACCGATTGCTGGCGATTAGTGCCTAGTAAGAATTTACCGATCGCCAAATCCCCAAAGATCCCGTATCTTTATATAGTTATCCTACCCATTTAGAGATGAAAATTTTGGGATTAAAGTTTTTAAGTTGTTTGGGCGCGATCGTGTTTTGGTACTGGGGCTGTCAAGGGGCAATTGCGGGGGGATTAAGCGATGCGCCTTTTGCCTCAGCAACAGCTGCGCCAATCCAGAGGCTCGATCGACGAATTGCCAAATATCCCGATTGGCATCAACTACAATTAGAGCAGCATCAGGGGGAATTAACTTATCCTGAATGGTTTCAGGGGCGATGGGTAGCAACTAGTACCCTGATCGAGCAGATTGCACCGCTAGCGCCAGCTTTAATGACACCTGGCTTTGAGGGCAATCGTCAATATCTCGATCGACCGATCGAGTTTATGGTGCAATTTATACCTAATGATGCTAATTTAGTTCCAAAAGTTTCCCCACTTCAGCTGCCTCAACTTCAGACTAGCAAAAGTAAACCTCAAATTGTGGCCGATCGATCGTTTAATGGTTTCAATATTGCTGCTGCTTATTTGGGTGCAGACAATGTTAAATCGGTTACAGTAGATCCCCGCAATCCCACCAAACAGATTACTCAACTTGCGCAGGATCGTCAATTAGTCTCATTTGTCACCGGATTCGAGCGAGAGCTGCCCACACTCGATCGATTCCTAGCGGCTGAAGTTTCTCAGCAGGTATTTCGGGGCAGTACCACTATTTATCTAAATACAGTCGAAACTACTACCAGTTATCACTTTTCACCTTCACCCACACCCAAAATTACTGCTACCCAAATTTCCGCCATCTATCTTTCGCCCCAAGATCCTGACTATTTTCGGGCAGGAAATCTACCAGTAGCTCTGTACAAATATAATCTGGATTTAGTTAGAGAGCGAAAAGTCGGGAGTCTACAATAAAAATCTAGCACCAATGTAGCTTTAGGCACCTAGCATGACCGATAAAAATCCGATCGTCGAATTGAAACCGGAGCGAATTGTTTGTGTAGATCTAGGGAATTTACATCTATTCACTGAGGTGATCGATACTATTGCTGGATCCGATCGCTGTTGGTTGCGACCACTAGCGATCGCTAAATCAACTCCTGAAAGTTTTAAACTAGAATTCATTCACGATCTGCGCGACACTTCTCAATTAATTTTACCAACAGCTTTATTTCGCGATGCTTTGGACACTGAAGTTTTACCGCTGATTTCCGAATTATTTCATCCAGAAAATGAATCAAAAAAATTGGCAAATGCTCAGGGAGTATTATATCAATTCATCGCCGATCTCTATCGATCGAAATAGTTGCTAAGCATCAAGACGTGATAGATATTTTGGTGGTAAATTATCACGAGCGATCGCTTATAATAGCGATTCTGATTAGTGTGCGATCGCCGAACTCATGAGCGGAATTGACCGACATATCATCCACAATCCCCGATCGAGCCTAATCGATCGCCATTTGCCTAATACCCCTCAAGTCCAACGATTACTCCGAAGAGAAGGCAGAGCACATGTATTCAACGATCTCGAAACTCTAAAACGAGTCGCGCAGGCTATCATTACAGGCGGAGAGCGGACTGGGATAGAAGATGAAGACGATGATTATGAACGATATGGACTCTACTTTTCCGAGCCAATCGGATACATAATTAGAGCAGATGGGAGCCAAATCCCTCTTTACTATGGTGAGATCAAAATTGTGAAAATAACAGGTGAGTATCATGCAATCCCACGCACCAGCCCTCGTAGAACAAGCTAAAACCTGGAAATTTCTAGAAATCTGGGTCGATCCAGTTCTTTTCCCACCTAAGATTCTCATGCTAGTGGGCGATCGAGATGGCACTTGCTGTATTTTTAATCCTGCCTCTGACTATAAACTGATAGTCACTCACTCCGACTATCAAGCAGCTCAAGAATGGCTTCTTGAAGATGAATATGAACGAGTGAAGGGTCAACTTTTAGCTGAAGAAGTCCTATAATCATTCCCTTGAGGATCTAGTATGCTAGAAATAGATTATTACGTTGCTAACTATGGATCGTTCCAAGATTGTTGCAGTTATTACAGGCATAATTTCACTGGTACTGGCGATCGCTTATCTGCTCGTCGTGCAGATTATTGATTTTCGGGGCGAAATGCTCCCAGCACCAACGATCGATCTAATCTATTGGGGATTTTGGTGCTGATATCTATTCAATCGATCGATTAAGGTCGATCGAAATTAACCTTCAACACGGCAACTATTACTTCACCGATCTGGCAAGTAGTGCGGGTTAACGGATCCATAATGAGCTAGTACAAGCATATCAGGCTTATTTGCTGTGCGTGGGTGATATAATTCAAATCGGAAATTACCAACTAACGGTAATGAATCTGACTACTCCTGAAGAATGCACAACTATTTCGGAAGAAATCCCCATGACTCCCGAAGAATATATGCCCGTTGCGACTACGCCAGCCGCTCAGATCGATCGGTGGCATAAAGGCGACCTCAAAGTCCGCTGTTTAGAAATCATTAATGAAACCGCCGATGCTAAAACTTTCCGGTTCGTAGCCGAACCACCAGTATTATTTACTTACAAACCAGGGCAATTTGTAACCTTGGATTTGGGGATCGATGGCGCACAGGTACTGCGATCGTATTCGATTTCTTCTACGCCGTCTCGACCCCATAGTTTAGAAATCACCGTCAAACGGGTACTCTCATCCGGCGAAGGATTGCCCCCAGGGATAGTGTCTAATTGGCTCCATGACAGCATCCGAGTTGGCGATGCGATCGATCTTAGTGGGCCGTTTGGTAAATTTACTTGTTTCAATCATCCCGATCGCCAGCTATTATTCATCTCCGCTGGTAGTGGCATCACCCCGATGATGTCGATGTCGCGCTGGATTGGCGATACAATGGCAAACTGCGATATCGTGTTTCTGCACAGTGCTAGGCATTCTGACGATATTATCTATCGTCAAGAACTAGAATTAATGTCGGCTCGTCATCCCAATTTTCGCCCATT
>JBJOOY010000290.1:0-3961 GCA_046051065.1 Cyanobacteriota bacterium | reverse complement strand
AGTTGCCGCTGCTGGGGGTGGCGAAACTAATGTGACTGAGGGTGGGATTATTGCCACAGCTCATAAAGTGTTCCAACAATTCGTCCAACGGGATTTTGTGACGGCTCTGTGTGGCGATAGTAATTGCCCGCCGGAAATAGAGGGTAAAACCTTGGTCATTGTGGGCATGAATCAAGATTATCGCGAAGTGCTGTCCCCAATTCTAGCGACCATTCTGGATACGCTCATCTCCTACAACATCGCCCATACTCGCCACCGCACTAAGTCGTTATTGGTCAGTCTGGATGAGCTACCCGCTATTTACCTGCCCAAAATTGCTAATTGGTTGGCAGAAGCACGTTCGGCTGGCTTCATCGGATTGATCGGATTGCAAAATCAGTCTCAACTCAAAGAAGCCTATGGGGAAAATCGGGCGAGAACGATCCTCGGTAACTGTGCGACTAAATTCTTCCTCAATCCCCAGGATGACTCGTCAGCAGAGCAATACAGCAAGTATTTGGGGGAAAAAGATATTAAATATTGGACGAAATCGGTTAGTTCTGGCGGCGGGAAAAATGGCAGATCGGTGAGTAGATCCGAGCACATCGCTAAAGTGCCATTGATGGAAGCCGCCGAATTTAACAAACTGCCACAAGGTAAGGCGGTAACGATCTCTCCTGGCTATAGTAATAACCAAGAAGCTTATGTGCCCGTGTTACGGAATATCCAGATCCAATCAGCCGATATCGCTAGCAGCAAACGCTCGATCGAGATTTGGGAACAGATGGTGCCGAAAATGTCTGTCGAACCCGCTTCGGATGTAGAGATCTCTCAATGGCTAGAAGAACGCCGCGCGATCGCCGAACGCTTATTGCCCGAACCGCCAGCCGACGATACTTATACGCTTTCTCTCGCATCGCTAATCGATATTGCTGTCGATCTCGGCTATGCAGCTCCCGATCCAAACTCTTATATCAATGATGATGTGGCAATTTATCAACGCTGGATGACCAAATCGAAAGAACCAGAAGTAGATCTCCCGAAAATCCAACGAAATCTTGAGTTACTACTAATTTTGTTGGCATCCCACGGTATCTCTCTAAATCGTCACAGTCAAGTACCCACTAATACCCAACCAGAAATTCATGCTTAAAAATCTCAGCCAACAGCCAGAAATCGACTGCCTTATCTACCAGCCAGAAAAGATCGATAATCTGCGGATCGAGCAGTTAGTCGAGTTAAATAGCGATCGATCTCCATTCGATCGTTTGCCCGATTTGACTGAAACATTTGATGAAGATCGCAAGTTGAGCGATCGAGCTAAATTCTGCCCGCCTAAAATTTACCCAGTGCCATTGGCACAACAATCTAAATATTTGCTGATTTACTATGACGGGCAATTAGTTGAGGTTTCTAACCTAGAAATCCAAAAAGTTGTATTTAGAAACATCACGCCTAACTGTTACCAGCAGCTTAACTATCAGCACGATTGGACACCCTTTAGTTATGAAGGAATAAGGAATAAGGAATGAGTAAGCTGTAAATCGTTTAAATTACACAACTTGTTTTCCCTTCTGCCCTCTGCCTTCTGCCTTCTGCCTTATTACTTATTCCCTATTACTTATTACTTAAATAAATTATGCCATTTACTGGAATGCACGAAAAAGCCCAAAATCAGGCAGAAGGTATCTCTAATCGGCAATTAGAGGAACAGACACGCATAACGATTCAAGCCCTAGAAGAGCTGACTGCCGATGCCGCCAAAACTGCAAAATCGGCTGTACTTCTCTCTCTCCAAGCCACTAAGTTAGTTGCTGATACTATTAAACTAACTTTAAAGATTCTCAAACACATCACCTCTTTCCTGAAGCAGGCAGCAGCAAAAACAGCTAAATCCGTTCGAGCTGGTGTCAACCATAAAACCCAGTCTTTCACCAAATCTCTGAAGGAATTTTTCGCTAGAAAGCCCAAATTAGGGGTGAATATCATCCAAGAGATTCAGGGGAGCGAACGGGAACAAGCCCAGAAATTGATCCAACTTTTGAACACACCTGCTGGCGATCGGGCACCTGATGGTTTAGCGGGAATTGGGATAAAGTTGGGAGGCGAAAATCTGCTTGTCGTTGGTAAGGACAATCGGGTTGAAATCAATTTAATCCAGCCCTTAATGGAGAGTGAAGTCATCCAAGCAGCGATGAATGAGAATTTAGTCCCTGCGGCGATCGCTCCTGAGATTCAACCTCTACAAGGTTCTCTCGCCAGTCATGAAGCCGATCTTCAAGCGTTACTCATTGCGAATGAAGCCATCCAGAAAGCTGAATCTCAACTAGATCTAGAAATTTATCGAGAGCTGGAAGCTTTACTCGAACAGCAGTCAGAAATTCGCTCGATCGCTGAAATTCCCGTCGTGGAAATAGGTAAAGATGGGATAGTTACAGATCCTTTTCAAGAGGTAGGAGCGGTATCTGAGATCGCTTCACTAGACGTAGAAAATTCACTTTTAGAGCCAGCATCAATGTCTTCAGAAATCAAAGTTCAAGCCCCAAATTCGAGCGATTTGCAAATAGGTGGCGAACCAAATCTCACATTTTCACAACCAATAGCACAAATGGAACGAGAAAGATTGCAACATATGGAGTCAGAGCTTTTAACAAATCGCGAATTTATTACTAATGTAGCGACGATCGATAAGCTGCATCAAGAAAATTCTACGATCCGACAATATGGTTCTGCTAATAGAGCAGATCGAGTTTTAATATTGACCGATCGGGAAATTGATGGTGCCCAAATAAGCGTTTTCAAAGCAGAGCCTACTATTCCCGAACATCGGGCATATTTCATTGAGGATGTAGATGGAAAAGAGTTGATGGGGTTTGAAATTAAAGCCGATGGAACTCTTGCAGAACTATCGATTAGACCGACAAATCTCGCTCAGAATCACTACTCTGCAACTTCTCTAGTTCGATCGATCGCTGGATCGAAAGGCGACAAATTATCAAACTTGCAAATAGTAGCTCGAATGGAACGGCAGCCTGAAACTAAGATGATTCCAGCCGCTGTGACTCCACAATTGTCTGGCGAACTAGTGACGATCGCGCAACTGCATCAAGTAGGAACTCCAGCCACAACTTTAACCCTACCCCTGGCGCGTAAGGATGGCTCCGATCTCGAATATCCTACTCTACTGACTCAGATTCCACAGGCAAATGGGGAGACTAGTTATGAGTTTGAGACTCAAGGGGCAAACCCGCAGAAATTTAGCTTCACAGTCAACCCAGCGCGAATTGTCACCAGTTTTCAGATCGATCCGCGTCAAGATCCGCGTAACGTGCGTAAATTAATTGCCGCTGCTGCGAATGTGGCGACAGATCCCGATCGTACCGATCTTCAACCGCATCCTGACTCGAATCTTGAGGAAATTGAAACTTTCCAAGCTCTCAACACCTCCTTACGCGAGCTGAACTCAGCTTCCCAAAAGCCTGTATCTGCCGCTGAGGTGACGCTCGACGATTCCAAGTTTGGTGTCAAGAACGAGCGCGCTCGTGGTGTAACGATCGTTGACACAGCCACTGGCAAGACGATGACTGTTACTGACAATGGCATTGAAGATGGTGGTTTGTTAAAAACGATGATGGAGCAGGCGAAAAATGGCGATTTATTGGGAAGAAAACTGGTGGCAATGGCTCAGGAAAAAGCCAATCAGATTAAGACCCTAGTTGCGAATGCAACTCCCATCATTATGGAAGTAGTGACCGAAGGTGTAAATCGCGATCGAGATGGTAGAGTAGCGGCTAAAAATGCTGTAGAGCGGCTCGGTTCCGAGATCGATGGATTAATTGGTGCAGCACAACAAACTGTTGCTGCTAGTCCAGTTCTGACAGGGACGATCGATCGCATGAAGCAGATCGATTCTCTTTCTCTTCGAGACGCTCCGCGAACAGAGACGCTACGCGAACGAGTTGAAGCAGGGACAGAACGGCAA
>JBJOOY010000289.1:0-6981 GCA_046051065.1 Cyanobacteriota bacterium | reverse complement strand
AGGATGAGGGCGAACAGCAACAAAGTATGCGGAAACAAACGAATAATAAGTTTAGTCATCTAACCGCGATCGATAGAACTAATTTATCATCGCCAATGCGGTTTTTATCAGATCGAAATTTACTCAAATTGCGGATCCTAGATTTTGGTTGTGGGTTGGGTAATGATGTTAAACTGCTACAGCAAAAAGGTTTAGATATTACTGGTTACGATCCGCATTATGCACCAATATATCCGAGTGGTAAATTTGATACGATCGTTTGTTGCTATGTATTAAATGTCTTGATGCCAGCAGAACAAGCCGATGTATTGATGAATGTCTCCCCTTTGCTCAAGCCCGGAGGGAAAGCTTATTATGCAGTTAGGCGTGACTTGAAAAAAGAAGGATTTCGCGAACATTACGTTCATCAGAAGCCGACATATCAATGTATTGTCAAACTGCCATTTAAGTCGATCGAGCTAAATGAGTACTGTGAAATATATGAATATGTTCATTATAATCATCAATGGAATTCTGCCAATAACTGCATCTTTTGTAACCCCCACCGTAAAATTCAACTATTAACAGAGTCAGCGACAGCTTATGCAATATTCGATGGTTATCCAATTAGTAAAGGTCATGCGCTCATTATCCCAAAAAGACACACTAATAATTACTTTGAACTTCCGCTCAAAGAACAATCAGCTTGTTGGTTGATGGCAAATAAAGTTCAACAGATTTTAACCGCAGAATTTCAACCCGATGGGTTTAACGTAGGAATGAATATCGATCGAGCTGCGGGACAAGCGATCGGTCATGCGACTATTCATATCATCCCGCGCTATGATGGCGATACGAATGGGGTAAAGAGTGGAATGCGATCGGTAATTCCTCACAATAGTAAAATCGATTCTGCCCACAGGCGGCTAAGTCAAAGATAGACTGAATTAGATCGAAAATTTCGGCAAAAGTCTTTACACTAGAATGTTAAGTATCAACGTACCAAGATTAGGCAATATGACAGAATCAAAATCGGCTCAAGAGTTATTTCAGGCTGCTTACGAAAATCGTTATACTTGGGAGCCTAATTTTCCTGGCTACACCGCATCAGTTGAATTAAAACAAGGCGACGAAGTATTTACGGGCAAGATCTCAGTCAAATCTAACTTGAGTGCAGAAGTAACCGGGATCGACAATGAAGAAGCTCGTAACTCGATTATCGGACAACTGCGGGAAGTCGCGATCCACCGCGTCCGCCGCACTTTTGCCGAAACCCACAGTAAAAACACGTTTAGCTATGGTGAAACTGACTCTACAGGTGCCATAGAAATCCTCATGGGTGGTAAATCCACAGGCGATCGATATAAAATTCGCAATAACGAAGTCTGTCACGTCCATCGTCATATTCATGGCATTATGGTAACGATCGACACCTTCAGCAGTCACGATACAGGTTCGGGTTATCTCTCCCATCGTTATGACTCAGTATATGCCGACCCAGTCACTGGGGAAATCAAAAGCGATAAAATCGTGTTTGAAGATAACTACCAACAAGTTGGCGGTTTTCAAATCCTCAGCCAACGCATTATCCAATCCTCAGAGGCAGGAAAGCCCAGCACGACTGAGTTTAATTTTACCAATATCGAGTTATTACCCGAACGAGTTGAAGCTGTAGCAGCAGCCAAAGTTTAAGTAAGAGTTAGGGGGTGGGTAGACAGGATTAATCCCCCCAATCACCGAGATTTAATTCAACACCTGCCCTCCACTCTGGTGGAATATTTATAGCTGAGTTGAGATCGAGCGTAACCGTTACTTCTGCTCCGATTGGAGACTGTTGGCGACCATTTTTCCACTTGTGCTGCCAACCTCTGTTCCCATTCAATCTATTTCAAAGATTAACACGATCGACAGCAGCTTATACTAGATATAAGACCATCTCAGTAACTCAGAGCAAATGGACGAATCTCCAGACGTGAGAAGGTATGCACCAGCCACCCAACGTAATCGCGAGCCGATTCTCGAAGTGCTGCGCCAAGTATTACCACCCACAGGGACGATCCTCGAAATATCTAGCGGTACGGGCGAGCACGCGATTTACATGGCTCCCCAACTAGCGCCACACCACTGGCTCCCCTCAGATCCCAATCCTGAAGCTCGTGCCAGCATCACCGCATGGCAACAAGCCACACCTTGCAATCATCTATATCCGCCGATCAATCTCGATGCCAGTAGTCCCCACTGGTCGATTGAATCCGCAGAAAGCTTTAAACTAGATCCCATCACCGCGATCGTCAACATTAACATGATTCACATCGCCCCTAAATCTGCCTATCTCGGGCTGATGGCAGGAGCCAGCCGGATTTTACCAAATCAAGGGATCTTATACCTCTACGGGCCATTTAAACAGGAAGGAGTCCACACCGCCCCCAGTAATACTGCCTTCGACGAAAGCCTCCGCTCTCAAAACCCTGAATGGGGTATCCGCAACCTATCCGAGATCGCTACCGCTGCCGCAACCCATAACCTCCACCTCCACAAAATCTTCACCATGCCAGCCAACAACCTCTCTGTTGTCTTTCAGGTAAGCAAATAAATCTAGTAAACCCAACATCCCAGAATCTAACACCTCAGCGTAGCCTCCGTGCCCCTCTGTGTTAAATAAACACCCCAACGCAGCAAATGACAGCCAATACCGACTTCCTCGCCCACCTCAATATCTCCCAACGCCGTGCAGTCGAACACTATTGCGGAGCATTGTTAGTCGTAGCTGGCGCAGGTAGTGGCAAAACCCGCGCACTCACCTACCGCATCGCCAACCTGATCCGGATCCATCGCGTCGATCCCGCGCATATCTTAGCAGTTACCTTCACCAATAAAGCCGCTAAAGAAATGCGATCGCGGATCGAACTATTATTCGCCCAACAACAGGCAGAACTTAAATTTGGTAAACCGTGGGGAGCCTTAGACGAGTATCAGCAAAATCAACTCCGATCGCACATTTATAAAACAATTATCAAAGACCTATGGATCGGTACCTTCCACGGTTTATTTAGTAAAGTATTGCGCTTTGATATCGAAAAATATCAAGACGAAAAAGGTCGCACTTGGAATAAAAATTTCTCGATCTTCGATGATTCCGACTGTCAGGGCTTAGTCAAACAAATTGTCATCAAACAATTAGATTTAGACGATAAAAAATTTGAACCTCGCTCGGTCAGATATGCAATTAGCAACGCTAAGAACCAAGGTTTATCCCCGGATGAATATAGTAAACAGCAAAATGACTATAAAGGGCGCGTCATCGCCGATGTATATAAACACTATCAAGATGCTCTCTGTGCGAATAATGCGCTCGACTTTGATGACTTATTATTAGTCCCCGTCCAATTATTTCGCCAAAATGAGCAAGTTTTAAATTATTGGCATCAAAAGTTTCGTCATATCCTAGTCGATGAATATCAAGATACCAATCGGACCCAATACGATCTAATCCAACTGCTCGTAACTAATGGTGTCGATAGTAAATCTTTCAATGAATGGGCACATCGATCGATCTTTGTCGTAGGCGATGCCGATCAATCGATCTATTCATTTAGAATGGCTGATTTTACAATTCTGATGAATTTTCAGGATGATTTTGGCGATCGAATGCCCGACGATCGCACCGAAACAATGGTGAAGTTAGAAGAGAACTATCGATCGCGTGAAAATATTTTAGCTGCTGCTAATCACCTGATTCAACATAATACCCAACGGATCGATAAAATCCTCAAAGCCACACGCGGCGAAGGCGAACCGATCTTCCTCTATCAAGCTGATAATGAAATTGACGAAGCTGAATTTATCCTCAACCAAGTCCGGAAATTAAAGCGCGAAAATCCCGAATTAAATTATGGTAACTTCGCTGTATTGTATCGGACAAATGCTCAATCCCGACCGATCGAAGATGCTTTTGTGCGATCGCAAATTCCCTATACAATTGTGGGCGGATTAAAGTTTTACGATCGCCGCGAAATTAAAGATATCATTGCATATTTACGAGCGGTAATGAATCCCAGCGATACAGTTAGTTTACTGCGCGTAATTAACACACCCAGACGCGGTGTCGGACAAACGACGATCGATAATCTCCAAAATGCCGCCCATCAATTAGGCATGCCCCTATGGGAAATTATTAATGATGAAACCTCCGTCGCCACTGTCGCCGGGCGCTCGGCTAAGGGAGTTCAAAGTTTTGTTAATATTATTAATAAGTGGCGTAATGAAGCAGAAACTCGTCCCGTCGTCGAGATCGTCACCGGAATTATTGAAGATTCTACCTATATCCAAGAATTACAAACTCAAGGCACCGATGAAGCGCTAGAAAGAATTCAAAACGTCCAAGAATTAGTCAACGCTACCTTGCAATTTCAGGAAGAAACCGACTCACCCACTCTCGAAGCTTATCTTGCTAGTGCTGCCCTTAGTTCTGATTTAGATAATCTCCAAGAAGGGAAAGAAGCAGTCTCCTTAATGACATTACATGCCTCCAAAGGATTGGAATTTCCGATCGTCTTTTTAGTCGGATTAGAAGCCGGATTATTCCCCAGTTATCGATCTTTAAACGATCCGATGGCAGTAGAAGAAGAACGCCGATTATGTTATGTTGGTATTACTCGTGCCCAGGAAATGTTATATCTTTCACACGCCCGCGAACGTCGTTTATATGGATCGAGAGAACCTGCCGTGCGATCGCAATTTATCGGCGAATTACCAGCCGAATTAATTAATAGCAATCTCCGGACTAAAGGCAAGACTCAAACTACTGCTAGAACTACCCAAAAATCTCCTAAAACAGTCGGAAATACTATTAACAAAACAGGGTGGCGCGTCGGAGATCGAGTGATTCACCGCAGTTTTGGGGTAGGAGAGATTACCCATGTCTTTGGTAATCAAAATAAACAATCGGTTGCGATTAAGTTTCCTAATCTCGGACAGAAAATCATCGATCCAAATATTGTCGGATTACAAAAAATTGAGTAATATAAGCAACCTGTGAATAATTACTTATTTCCCGATCGAACTAAATATCAGTTGGTGACAGGAACTGAGATCGATCGTCCTAGTCTGTTAAGATTTTTGCAAATTACCTATCAAGAACTATATCCCGAGCAACACAACTATCAACATTTACGATTTACAGTCGATCGATATTTTAGTATAGATACCCCCCTCTGGTTTGTCACCATCCCTGGGCGAGAGTGTGCCGTGAAAATTGCCTGCTTATGGGTAGGAACAGCAATCGAACAAATTACGGGAATTCGTCATCCGAATATTTTTCTGATTTATGTCGATCCAGATTACCGCCGCCAAGGAATCGGGCGAGCATTATTGGAACATATTGAAGACTGGTCAAAAATTAAAGGCTATACTCAGATTGGTTTGCAGGTATTTTCTGAAAATAAACCAGCGATCGAGTTATACCAACAATTAGGCTATCAATCTAAATCGATCGCCATGATGCGGGAATTGTGACTAATAACAGTTACAATTCGATCGAGAATTGCTACTTTAGAGATAGTAGTTAAAATCGATCGCTATCAAGAATTGCGTTACAATCGTCACGACACAACTTATCTTTCTCAATCCTGTCAAGTCCGCGATCTTAAAATATTCACTATCTTCATCGCTAGCATGCAGCAGCGTAAATAAACTCACCATTGTTGCTGGTAAATTCAAGCTCGCTCATACTAGCCACTAGCCACTATTTTCCAGTCAATACTACGTGAATTTAAGTCGTCTAATCCTAGCCACTATCCACTAAATCCATGAAAGAAGTCGTAGGCGAAATCAAGACTCAGGCTGTGATTCTAGTGACACTGGTAGCCATCATGTGGGGAGTTGAAATCCTCGATACATTTGTCTTTAGGCACGGACTCGATATTTTAGGGATCATACCGCGTACGCCGATCGGCTTGCGAGGGATTTTATTTTCCCCATTTTTACATGGTAACTTTGCCCACCTATCAGCAAATACCGTGCCATTAATCGTGCTCGGCTGGCTGATTATGGCTCAAAGTATCGCTGATTTTGCGATCGTCTCAATTATCTGTATGGTAGTAGGTGGTTTGGGTACTTGGCTATTTGCCAATCGTGGCATTCATGTCGGCGCTAGTGGGGTAATCTTTGGCTATCTTGGTTTTCTCCTCACTCGCTATTATTTCGATCGTCGGATTACTTCAGGATTAATTGCCCTATTTGTTGGTTGTACTTACGGTAGCGTTCTGTGGGGGGTTTTACCATCTGTGCCTGGCATCTCTTGGGAAGGACACCTATTCGGCTTTTTAAGCGGTATCCTTGCTGCCCGATTTGTGGTTAAAAGTTAGAATCGCTGTCTAAAATTATAAATTATTCGATCGATTCGATTTATTCTAATCCGTGTTGTAAGCTATTTAACTGAGATCGAGCATTATTATTCGATCTATTCAGAGAAAAGTCGCGCATATAAATCTAAAATATCATACAAAAGTCCGATTCAACTCGATCAGAATTTAGAGATAATAACATAGGGCAAAATACATCCTAGTGGTTAATATTTTGCCGCATCGTCACTATATCTTTATGTATGTATTCTCTAGAACCCGAAGAAGAAGATAATCTTTTTTGCCTTCCATTAAATGAGGATGGTGTGTACAAAGAAGAAACATTTGGCGATCGATTGTTACTGTTTTACAATCAATTTAATAGCAGTACTCGAGCCTTGCTTGATGACTCACTATTTCGCGAAATCAATCATGATTCGATCGTGACTGGATTAGAAATTCTGTGTAAAAACGAGATCGTCTACAAACGTTTAATCCTAAAACACCAAAAAATCGGCAATGAAATTCGCTGGATTTGGCCAGAAACAGTCACTCGATTTGAAATCGGCGTGCATCAGCCAGACTGGTGCGGGCAGGTGTTTCAATTAAAATGTTATTGGCTGAAATAACCTCATATCTTGGCACTAGCACCGATTAACCT
>JBJOOY010000288.1:0-2992 GCA_046051065.1 Cyanobacteriota bacterium | reverse complement strand
TTTTAGTCCTAACTAGCTATGATAGTCAGGACTATGTGACTAAGTCGATCTACGCTGGAGCCAAAGGTTATATTCTCAAAGGTGCCCCCACCGAAGAAATCCGCGAAGCAATTCGGTTTGTCAATCGCGGGTACATGCAGATTGCTCCGGGTTTATTCGAGCAATTTATTCCCAATCATCACAATAGCAGCGGTGATGTTGGGGTAGTAGAAATGAATCATCGGGAAGGTAATTCATCATTAGTATCAGAAGCGCGAGTCGATTATTCTGGTCGATTAGAATTAACTGGGATCGGCCCGCTGCAATCGCCAAAAACTCAAGCAATGGTGTCAATGCCCGACTTCGATCAGCCGTCCGAGCTGATCTTAGATATTACCGCATTGAAGCCGCCCCGAAAATCGATCGGTTGGTATCAAGCGACAGCTTTAGTACTTGCTGGCTTGGGGCTGACAGGCTCGGTGTATATGCTGCGGCAAGGTTTGAGTAAACCTGCCGATGTTCCAGATCGACAGGCAAGTTCCCAGCGACTGCACGATCTTCCGTTTACTGGCAAAGTCGAACCGTTACACGTTGTCAAAATTAATGCAGCAACACCCGGATTTATCAGTGGGATCCAGGTGAAAGTCGGGCAAACAGTCAATACTGGCGATCGATTATTAACGATTCGGAATATTGATGCCGAGCGGGCAAATCAAGCCAAGCTGGTTCAACACCAGGAAACAATTGCAGCCCAAAAGAAAGTAGCAGTTCAAGAGGCAGCTAAACAACGGCAAGTCACGATCGGCGAACAGCAAGCTGCGGTAGAAAAGGTTAATAGTATTCAACTCGAAATTTCTAATTATCAACGCAACCTAGCACCACTGCGCCAACAAATTGCCGATGCTACCGTACAGGCAAATATGGCAGATGAATCGACACAACCATCTACTCAAAAAATAGAAGTCTTGACGCGCGCTCAGGCAATTTACGATCGAGCATTTGCGACATACCAACGGCTAGCTCAATATCAAAATGAAGGGGCAATTTCGCTAGAACGAGTCGAACAAGCTGAGAAAGAAATGACCGTCGCTAAATCCGATTTAAATATCGCCCAGTCAGATTATGATCATGCGATCACTTCGGCTGAAGAGGCTAAAACAAAACAAACTGCTCAAGATCTAACTGTTCGCCTCAAACAGCAACTAGCACTCAAAGAGCAAGCAGGGCAAATCCAACAACTGCAAGCAAAATTGAAAGCAGCTCAATTAGATTTCCAGCAAGTTAGTGCCAAGTTGCAACAACTACAACAGCCAAATGCAATGGTAACAACAGCTAATACTCCCATTCCTCAAAAACCAGTGCTCGAACCGATTAATATTAAGATTATTGCACCGATCGCGGGTACTGTCGTCGAATTGCCGATGAGTACTGGCGATCAGATCTTCACGGGTAATAAATTACTGGGTATTGCTAATGTCAAACAGTTAAAGATCGGTGTAGATCTGAACCCGCAACAAGCTGGATTATTAAAATCCGGCCAAAAAGCTGCCATTAAATTTGGGATCGAGAGTGAAAATCAAGAGTTAAAGGGTGTAATTTCTAATATTGCCCTACCAGCCGATCGATCGAATCAACACGTTGAAGTCGAATTCACCAATCCCACATCTACGCTGTTAGTAGGGCAAGTTGGTACTGTTTATTTCCCGAAGTAGATAAATAATATGTCTTATCCCCTGCCCATGAAGCCTCGTGTCTTGATTACCACTGAAGGCACATATCCATTTACTGGCGGGGGTGTTAGTACTTGGTGTCACGAGATCACGCACCAGATGCCAGAGGTAGACTTCAAAATTTTTTCGATCGTTGCCAACCCGTATATCGAGCAACAATATCACTTAGCACCAAACGTCAATCAACTCCTGAAGGTGCCATTATGGGGGATGGAAGACCCGATCGAATATGGATGGAGATTTCCCTTTTCCCGGGCATTAAAGAGCAAAATTGCCACGACTGGGACGATAATTAGTCAACTATTTATTCCGATCTTTGAAAAATTATTAACGGGAATTTTATTACCCGACTTAATGGATATCGATACCCTAGGTAATACTGTAGTCGTAATTCACGAATATTTTCTGCGGTACGATTATCACAAAACAATGACATCGATCCAGGTATGGAAATGCTTTCAACGAATAGCCGCCACAGCTTGGCAATCTCAAATTAAACCCGATCGCATTACCCTAGGTGAAATCGCCGAAGCTTTAAAACTATTCTATCGATTGCTAATTCCGCTGCATGTGCCGATTCCGCCGACGGATTTGATCCACTCCTCATCGGCAAGTTACTGTGGATTGCCTGGCGTAGTGGGGAAGATCAAACATGGTTTGCCATATCTGCTCACCGAACACGGTATTAATATTCGCGAACAATATCTCAATCTGCGTACCTCAATTCCTTCAATCTTTGTGCGGCGATTTTTACACTATTTAGCAAGTGCAACGGTAAAATTAAACTATCATTTTGCCGATATTATCGCACCTGTATGTAGTTATAATACTCGCTGGGAAAAATGGTGGGATGTACCGCCAGAAAAAATTAAAGTTATTCACAACGGGGTGGATCCAGAAAAATTCAAGCCGCAAACATATCCGCCCAACGAGCGTCCAGTTGTCATGAATATGGGGCTAATTTTTGCACTCAAAGGTCAACTAACTCTGATTGAAGCTGCGCCGATCGTCCGTGACAAATTTCCCGATGTCGAATTTCGATTTTATGGCAACCCGACAGATTTAAATTATTTTGCTAGATGCGAAGCCAAAGTTAGGGAACATCAACTAGAAGATACAGTTAATTTTGCTGGTTTTACTAACGAACCATGGCGAGTATATGGACAAGCTGATATTGTCGCTATGTCTAGTATTTCTGAGGGATTTCCCTATGCTGTAATTGAAGCTATGCTATGTGAATCAGCGATCGTTGCGACCAATGTCGGTGGGGTGGGTGAAGGTTT
>JBJOOY010000287.1:0-2886 GCA_046051065.1 Cyanobacteriota bacterium | reverse complement strand
AAAAAATATGCGATCCTCGATCGATTTAAATCGCTACACTTTAATTAAATCGATCGTGTTACTCTGTTTTAGCTCGATCTACTGCCTCAACTGGTAAGCCAAGTTGAGTTTCTGCTGGGTTAATCTTCGGCGCTGAATTAGCTTGATTGAGTTGTTGGTTAGCCAGATTGAGTTGATTGGCAGCATTACCATTTTGAGCGGCGATCGTCCATTCTTTGGCTAAACTGAGAATATCTGATGGAATCATCACCAAGGTAGTACTGTTATTTTCCGCACCAACTTCAGTTAACATTTGCAATCGTCGTAATTCTAAAGCTGCCGGATTTTCCATCATTGTTCGAGCTGCTTGACCGAGGAGATTAGAAGCTTCTTGTTCGGCTTCAGCTTTGATTAGTCGTGCCCGTTTTTCGCGGGTGGCTTCTGCTTCCATTGCCATCACCCGTTGCATCGAGCTGGGAATTTCGACATCTTTAAGTTCGACTCGCTCGATTTCTACGCCCCATGGTTCGGTAACTTCATCGACTATTTCTTGAATTTTGCCGTTAATTTTATCGCGACTTTTCAAAATATCGTCGAGATTATGTTGACCGACGATATTTCGGAGTGTTGTCATTGCCGCTTGATAAACTGCGACTTGGTAGTTTTCAACTTTATTGATTGCCTTCATCGGATTGATAATCCGATAGTAGAGCACAGCATTAATTCTAATCGTTACGCTATCGGCAGTTACTGCTTCTTGAGGAGCGATATCGACGGTTTTGGTGCGAATATCTACTTGGGTTTTCTGATCGAGGATAGGCACGGTAAAATATAATCCTGGGCCTTGAATTTTTTGAAATCGTCCCAGTCGAAAGATCACACCGCGTTCGTATTCTCGATCGATTCTAATGCCCGATTTAATTATCGCTGCTGAGATTGCTGCGGCAATTATTAATCCAATTCCTTCCATAATGTTATTAGTTATTGGTGATTGATTGCTATTTATTTAAGTTCCAGGGTGACCTATTATGCTAATTGTGCCCGCAGAACCTAAAACATCGATCGTCAGGTAAAATTGCTCGATAATTTGACAATTCCGATCGAATGATATTTGGGTAGATGTTTACCCCCCAATCCCCAATCTTCCCGCTAAATCAGGACTAAAGGGAATCACTGTTGCTGCCATTAGAAATAATGCGATCAGTCCTAATGCGGCGCGAGCATCATTTGGCTCGGTGATTTCATCTAAACTAGGGCGTTCTAGCGAGCGTTGTAAGAAGCCAACTAAAACCAGCCAGTAGAGAAGGATTAGATTAGCTGGGTTAAAAAATGCCACAAATCCTAAAATTATCAATGTAACTAAGGTCGTACGTTGAGCTGTTTTGCGTCCATAGATTGCTTGGACGATTCTCCCGCCATCTAATTGTCCGGCTGGCATCAGATTTAGCGCATTAATTACCAAGCCCAACCAGCCAATAATTACTAAAGGATGAATTGAGATTGAAGATTGCTCGATCGCGGCACCTAAGACTATTTTAGCTAAGGTACCAACTAATAGCGAAGCTTGGAAAAATTGCGAAGAGAGATTTAATCCACCACCAGCGTTGGAGAGTAACAAACCAACAACTAATATGACTAGGGAAATTAAACCACTAATTGCTGGGCCAGCGATCGAGATGTCAAATAGGACACTCCGATTGGGTAATAAAGATTCAAACCGAGTAATTGCCCCAAAAGAACCGATTTGTCCGGTGGGGAGAAAGAACGGTAAACCAATTTTAACATGATGCTTTTGGGCGAGTACTTTGTGACCGATTTCATGGACGAGCAAGATTGCCCAGATGCCTAGTGAAAAGGGTAAGACTTCGCCAATCCGTTCGGGATGCTCGTAAAAGTCAAATCTGAGCAGGACCCCCATCGCTTCTAGACTAGTCGCGATCGTGGCGACAAACATGACTAACGAGAGGACTGTTTGGGCGGTGGTAGCGGGTTGGGGGTCGTTACTACTGGGTAAAACTACCACTACCGGGCGTTCTTCCGGATCGGGCACCAAAAATAGCCGATACTTTTCACCTACTTTATGATGAAGTTTAACCGTTAATCGATTGTGAACCTTAGCTGCTTCGCCGCGCAAATTACCTTTGAAAATTGCTCCCTGTTGATAGGGAATCGTCTCGGTGGCAAAAAAAGTATCGATGCCAAAAATCTCCTTGATACTGGTCAAATCGGCATCAGCGATACGTAGCATCTCTAAGTCAATTGGCAGGGCTCGCGCGTCAGTTTCACCGAGTTTGGGCGTATTTTTAGCTTGGGTCTTGAGTCGATGTTCGATAATTTTGGCAGCTATTGTTGGATCTTGAGCTGCTAGTCGAGCTTGTGTTCCCAGCCAGATATAACCCACGGTGGATGTTACTAGCAACACTAGAATCCCCACTAGATTAATATACCAACCGATCGATAATGCAGCAAAACTCAATAGCCATGGCATCATCAGCACAACTGATTGCAACCACGACAGGATGCCAAATTTACCCAAGTCTCGGTTGCGATAATAACTCCACGCCAGAATGCCGAGTGCGAGAATCAATAAGGCGATTGTTGTCGTGTTTCCTGCTGTAGTCATCTGTGATAATTAAATCCTAGGTGTAAAGTGCGTTTTCAACCACATGTATCTAGGATGACAGTAATATTCACCTACGGCTAGTGAAGATCGATCGAGTGATATATTTCTTTTATTAATTTAGTAATTAATGTCTCGATCGAAAATAATTGTAAATTTACTGTACATTTCAGCGCTAGTGAGGTTTGGGAGTTGATCGTGAGATAATGAACTAGGACTGGGCAGAGTTGAATCGATCGTTAATCTACTGCCCAGATCGAGATTTACACTTAACTTAATACCCAGTT
>JBJOOY010000286.1:0-6300 GCA_046051065.1 Cyanobacteriota bacterium | reverse complement strand
AACAATAGCTGTTATCAACTCTGCTATTTTCCAGCGTCCGGTATATCGAATGTTATTGACAAATAGGGCTGGAGCAGTCGTTATTCCACTATGCAATCCACTTTCGATATCTTCATCGATCCGATCGATATGAACTTGTTTAGGCAAGTCTTTGAGAAACTGAGGAATATCAAGTTTTAAATCATTGGCGTACTCGACAAGATAACCATTCTCCAGATTTTGTTGATGGGTAAATAAAGTATCATTCATTAACCAAAACTGTCCTTGGGCAGCGGCGGCAACGGCTGCTTGGGCTGCCCGTTGAGCATGAGGATAAACCTGTGTTTGCGGAAAATGACGGAAGATAAAGCATAAATAATCCTCTCCAAAAGAAGCACTCAGTTCTTGTTTGATGACTTTAATCAGCTTGTAACCGTTCGCACTTTTGGAGTCTTGATAGTCTCCATACATCACCAGCACTACCTTGGCACTCAGTACACCTTGCATCCGATCTTGGGTTGAAGGTGGTACGAGTAAGGAACTGTGGCTACGATCGTCGTTCATTTTTCTACATTTACATCAAGCATGGAACCTTGCAATTAACTTGCTCGATCGCTTGACTGCATCTCTATTTGCATACATTCAATATAGGAGATCGCCTTTAAGCTGTCGTCTATATCAAGTTCAAACTTTTACAGTACAAATTGATAGAGTCGATATGCGATCGCAAAGTAGAATGCTAGCTATAACTTGAGTTATAATCGGGCGCACCCAATTCGTTTGGGAAATACATTAGTTCGTAGATTAACTGTCAGAGTGTGAGCCGATCTATAACGTTTCTAAGACTTCTGACTTGGGGAATCTGACTTTTGCCAGTGTTGCATACTTATCTGCTTCAGAACGATAGCCAGCCGCACAAGCTACAACTGTTGCAAAGCCTCTAGCCGAAAGTCCCAGCACCCGGTCGTAATTGACAGGTTCGATTCCTTCCATTGGGCAGGTGTCCACGCCGAGTAAGGCCGCACTAGTCATAAAGTTTCCCAGTGCGATGTAAGTTTGGCGCGTTGACCACTGATTGATACTAAAACTGCGCGCGCCATCCACCAAGTCACTAACGATCGTCTGCCGATAACCTGTGAGGGTATCGATACTACCGCCCCGAACTTCAGCAGTACGGTGTATAAACCGAGCGACATCCTCAGCAGTGAAATTCTTTTTAATTGCAAACACGACATAATGCGAACAGTCGGTAACTTGTGACTGATTCCAAGATAAAGGCTGGAGTTGCTCTTTGAGTTCTGAGCTGGTGACAATTAGAAATTTCCAAGGTTGTAGTCCATAGGAAGATGGCGTTAACACTAGGGCATCTTCTAACGCCGTCCAGATTTCTGGAGCGATCGTCTTAGCTGGATCGAATTGTTTGGTGGCATATCGCCAGTTGAGATGTTCAAGTAAATCCGTCGTAGTGATGTGCTGCATTTGAATATCAGTTTAGAGTTTTTCTGTAAAATGCTCGATCGTAGTTTCCTCACACAACGTGCACACCGCAAGAGAGATCCAGTCGCGGTAGCGTCTGGTGCCCACTCATCCACGTTGCTGTCGATTTGCTGGATGTCTATTTAGCCGCGTCAAATCCTGCTAACACGATTTTGCCCCGTGCCTTGCTGCTCTCTATCAGCGTGTGAACCTGTTTGAGATTGGCAGCATCAATCGGCGCGTACTGCTCTGTCATCGTTGTCCGCAGGATGCCCGCATCGACTAGGCGCGAGACTTCATTAAGGAGTTTGCCCTGCTCGGCGAGATCGGGGGTATTAAAGATCGATCGGGTGAACATTAACTCCCAGTGAACCGATACCGATTTACGTTTAAATCGGTTGATATCCAGCACAGCCGGATCGTCAATCAGTCCAAAGCGACCTTGGGGCGCAATCAGCGTGGCGATCTCATCGAGATGGCGATCGGTTTGAGTTGTCGAGAAGACAAATGCAGGTGCGCCCAATCCGAGCTTGGCAACTTGTTTGGCCAGGGGTAATGTGTGGTCGATAATATGATGTGCGCCCATTTCTTTGACCCAAGCTACTGTCTCAGAGCGGGAGGCAGTAGCGATGACCGTCAAATCGGTCAAGGCGCGAGCGATCTGGATCGCGATCGATCCAACACCGCCAGCTCCACCAATAATGAGAAGTGCTGGAGCAGCTCCAGGTACAGCCTTGTTCACATCTAATCGATCGAATAACATTTCCCAAGCCGTAATTGATGTCAGGGGCAATGCGGCAGCAGCAGCCCAATCTAGCGTCTTCGGTTTGATGCCGACGATCCGCTCGTCCACTAGGTGATATTCAGCATTAGTACCAGGTCGCCCAATTGCACCCGCATAAAATACCTCATCCCCAGGTTGAAATAGTGTCACATCAGAACCCACCGCAGTCACAATCCCCGCAGCATCCCAACCCAATACTTTCCAATTTCCCGCTTCCGGCTTGGCACTCTGCCGAACTTTGACATCGACAGGGTTGATAGATATGGCTTTAACCTCGACGAGCAGATCTCGTCCTGTCGGTGTTGGCGTTGGTAGCTCGATCTCGACTAGGGCTTCAGGGCGATTGATGCTACCAGGCTGTTGAAAACCAATTGCACGCATGTTTGACCTCTTGATGTGTTATGCACTTACGCTAGGTATTATCATCAGTTAAGTAAAGTACGCACATTTTTTGTACATACTATCAAAAAGGATACTGTAAATGACTAAAATTGTTCATTTTTCTACATTTACATCAAGCATGAAACCTGGCAATTAACTTGCTCGATCGCTTGACTGCATCTCTATTTGCATACATTTAATATAGACGATCGCTTTTAAGTTGTCGTCTATATCAAGTTCAAACTTTTACAGTACAAATCGATAGAGTCGCCATGCGATCTCAAAGCAGAAGGCTGGCTATAACTTGAGTTATAATCGGGCGCACCTAATTTGTTTAAGAAGCACATCAGTTCGTAGATTAACTAACCCAAGTTGCCACCTATAGAACGCTTATGATTTGGTAAATACAACACATAAAAGCAGTTCGTCCAGATTAAATTTAATCTAGACGAACTGCTCGATTTATAGTTGAACTTTAGTCGCTAACACCATATTCAAATCAGCATGAGCTAACACCACATCGGGGTTGCGTTGAAGTGCCGCATCATACTTGACAGCAAAGTCATTGCCAGCTTCATCAGGTGTGAGTAGAATCCGAACATCAGCAATGAGAGCAGCGATCGCCTCAGAGGCGATCGGCTCATCAGAGTGGATTAACTCATCAATTTGCACGATCGATTCTGAGAGGCGATGCAACCAGGCAAATCGATCGTGATTGCTCACCAGTTGTAGCAATTCAACATTAGAGACCCGTCCGTGAATTTGTTCGTAACGAATCCGCTCTGTATCCAACAACATTTTATGCAAATGCAATAACTTGATGCGGATATCGGTCAGCAGTTGATGTTGGGTAATGCGGTGTTTAAGCATGAATCTGTCCCATTCTTCCATTTTGGTAATCGTTGATCGCTTGCCGTATTTCGGCTTCAGTGTTCATCACAAAGGGGCCATAGCGCACCACAGGTTCATTCAGCGGCACTCCAGCAATCAGCAGGAGATCGAGGGGTTGGGTGGCATCCGCAGGATTGGAGATCGCCACTTCCTCACCATCCGGTGCAAAAATCACCATTTGCCCATCCTCACCCCGTTCCTGCTCAGTGCCAAACAAACCAGACCCATCGAGGACATAGGCAAAGGCGTTGTACTCTTTCGGTACCGGTTGAACAATGCTTGATCCCGGTTGGAGCGTGAAGTGCAGGTAGATAATTGGGGTGCGGGTTTCGATCTCGGCTTTCGCCCCCAACGCTGCTCCCGCGATCGCGCGCACCGTCACGGAACCGTCTTTGGTCTGAGCCACCGGAATCTGCGCTGATGGAATTTCCTGATAGCGAGGCGCAATCATCTTGTCTCGCTGCGGCAAGTTGACCCAGAGTTGAATGCCGTGCAGTCGCCCACCCGTGCGAGCAAACTCAGCTTCGGGCATTTCGGAATGCACTATGCCTGCCCCAGCGGTCATCCACTGCACATCACCAGGATTGAGCAGTCCGGTATGACCCGCCGAGTCCTTGTGTTCCAGCCGTCCATCCAGGACGTAGCTGACGATTTCAAAGCCACGATGGGGATGATCTGGTGCGCCCTTTGCTTGACCGGGCTGCTGATTCACGGGACCTAATTCATCAAGGAGGAGAAAGGGGTCAAACTCGGAAAAGCTACTCTTGGGAAAGGGACGACGCACCAGGAAGCCCCCTCCTTCAAGCGTTTCTACACTATTGATGATTCCAGCAACGGTTCGGAGTGTTTGAGTTTGAGTTTGAGTTGTCATACAGTTGCCTCCAGGCAGAAAGTTTACAATACTTATCTTATATATGATTAATCTTATATTAACATATAGGTATATAAATTCTATGGGTGGGGCTGTCCTCCCTATTCGTTCGGTAAACCGCCTATGTCTCTTGTTCATGTGATTCTGGGTCTGCTTCAACAACAGGAGCGGACAGGCTACGACCTCAAAACCAAGTGCTTTGACGATTGCATTGCCCATCTGTGGCCAGCAGATCAAGCACAGATTTATCGGACTTTAGACAAACTGGAGTCACAGGGGTTGATTACCTGTATCGTCGAGATTCAGCACGATCGCCCCAATCGCAAGGTTTACCGGATTACCGCAGCAGGTGAAGCAGAGTTAACCCACTGGCTTCAGACACATCAGCCGTTGCCCATGTTGCGAGAGCCGTTGCTGGCGCAACTCTATTTTGCAGCTCAGTTGCCTAACGAGGCGATCGCGTATCTGCTAGAGCAGGAACTGGAAGCGCGGCAAGCAAAGCTAGCTCAGTGTGAGGCGATCGATGCTATATCTCTGAGTAATCCGACTGCATCGCGCGAACAAGAACTGCATCGACTGGTTTTGGACTTGGTGAAGCAACGGGAACAGACTTATTTAGATTGGTTGGAACAGGCGATACGTGCTATGCACACGCTGCGCGACCGCCACAATCCGTAGCCGATCGACGTAAATTCCTGTTTCAGAACTTCAAGCATTGGCTACCCCTGTAGAAATGGGGATTGCTCCAGTCCATCCCGATCCCAATCTCCTAAAATTGCCGCTGCTTCATAGGTGCTTTGAAAAAAAGCAAGAATCATCGCATCTGGGTCGCTAGCCTGCCTGACGGCTTCATAAGGCAGGACAAACTCTTGCATCTCCGAGCTGTAAAATGCTTCCTTGGGTGCGATCGAGTAATCCTGAAACCCCTCCGGCGCAGGGTAAGCATACGCATAAAAAACAGGGTCTACAACTGACCCACCCCCTGGCCAAAAGCCACAACTACTGACTTCGTGCGAGTAGGCTTCCCGTGTGACCCAATCTGCCATATTTGGTACTCCCCCTGGATGCTCTGGCGCACGACGACCAGAAAACCGAGTCACAGCGAGATCGAAACTTCCCCAAAAGAAATGCACAGGACTGGATTTACCAATAAACCGGGAACGGAACAGGTTCATGACCCGATCGACTTGCACGAGAATTCGCCAAAATCGTTGTGCATAGTCCCGATCGTAAGCGGCGTGTCGATCGTCTTGGTGGAACGGGAGCGGTTCTGCTATTTCCTGCGGCATCGTCCAGATTCGGACTTCGATGCCCATTTCACTCAGTGCGGCCATGACAGTCTGGTAAAAATCGGCAACGGATCGAGGAACCAGTGGGATTTGCTGAGTCATGCCATCACTGGTATCAATTTGTAATTGATGTTCGATCAAATCAAAACTGATTTGAAAGCTGCGAGTTTCGTAAGGGATTGAAGCGGTTGTTAGTCCACGCGGTGTTACATAAAAGGTAGACTGCCACCAGTGATTGATTTTAGGCGCGAGTGCCAATCGAATTTTGCCAATGATTTGTGTCCACAGATGGAGAGTTGTGTAGGTATCCTGCCATGCGGCAAGCGGCAAACTGGGCCAAATCATGTCAACGGAAGTACCTTGAGCAGAAACTACCATAAGAAGCCTCCAGGTGAGGAAAATATTGTGGAAAATGGGCAGAGAGTCTAGGCTCTGTTCTAAGTTGACTACCGATCTCTGCATAACTGTTTGCTATAAATTCAATATAGGCGATCGCCTTTAAGCTGTCGTCTATAGCGAGTTAAATTTTTTACAGTACAAATCGATCGAGTAACCATTCCATCGCAATGTAGAAGGCTGGTTATAACTTAAGTTAGAATCCTAATTCGATCGAAAGTACACCTAACCCT
>JBJOOY010000285.1:0-3389 GCA_046051065.1 Cyanobacteriota bacterium | reverse complement strand
GGTAAATCTACACTCTTGCGACTGATTGCTGGGCTAGAAATGCCAGATACTGGTAAAATTTGGCTGACCGGAAATGATGCCACGCATAAAAGTGTTCAAGAGCGAAATATTGGCTTTGTGTTTCAGCATTATGCTCTATTCAAACATATGACTATTAGGGAAAATATTGGGTTTGTATTAAAAATTCGTAAGGCTAAACCTGAAAAAATTAAAGCTCGCGCCGATGAATTATTAGAACTAGTTCAACTGTCAGGATTGGGCGATCGATATCCCTCTCAATTATCCGGCGGACAACGCCAACGTGTCGCCCTAGCGCGTTCTTTAGCCGTTGAGCCTAATGTATTACTATTAGACGAACCCTTTGGTGCATTAGATGCCAAAGTGAGAAAAGATTTACGCGCTTGGTTGCGCCGCCTTCACGATGAAGTTCATGTTACCACCGTCTTTGTTACCCACGACCAAGAGGAAGCAATGGAAGTAGCCGATAAAATCGTGGTGATGAATAAAGGTCAAATCGAACAAATGGGTACTGCAGCGGAGATTTACGACAGGCCAGCAAGTGCATTTGTGATGAGTTTTATCGGCCCGGTAAATGTGTTACCTAGCAGTGCAGATATATTTCAAAACAATGGCTTTGAAGCTTCACATCCTCAAGTATATTTGCGCCCGCAAGATATCTCGATCGAAATCGAACCAGACGATACATTAACTACCGCGACAGTCCATCGAATCGTTCATTTAGGTTGGGAAATTCAAGCCGAATTATTACTCACCGATGGTCAAATAATTTCTGCACATTTAACCCGCGATCGATTCGAAGAACTAAAATTAGAACCTCAACAAACTGTCTATATTAAACCAAAAGAAGCTAAATCTTTCCCGTTATATTATTCAATTTAAATTATTTTTGTCTGCTAGTAATTAAACAACAATCATCCCCCATGACAACCGCACCCCTAAGCTGGCAAGAATTAGAAGCCTTAGCGAGTTTTAACATCGATCGAGTCAACGGACAAACCAACTCGCAAGCCACATTACGCCTATTCGATCGATCGGCATCCGAAGTTCGCGTCACACTATATCGAGATAATCATGCGTGGTGTCCCTATTGTCAGAAAATCTGGCTGTGGCTAGAAGAAAAACAGATCCCCTATCGGATCGAAAAAGTCACCATGTTTTGCTATGGCGAGAAAGAGAGCTGGTATAAGCGGATCGTCCCGTCGGGAATGCTTCCCGCCCTAAAATTAGACGATCGAATTATTACTGAAAGCGACGATATTTTAATTGCCCTCGAACGCGCTTTTGGTGTGTTAAATCAGAGCATGACCGATCCCCAAGTTCTTCCTCTGCGCCAGTTAGAGCGACTGTTGTTTAGGGATTGGTGCAATTGGCTGTGTCGTCCGGCGAATTCGGTGCGGGAAGAACAACGCAATCGTGAACAGTTTCTCAAGACAGTGACAATGGTCGAACAGGCACTCGCTAGCACGCCAGGCGACTACTTTCTAGCGGAGTTCGGCACCGTCGATGTGATGTTTACGCCCTATGTCGAGCGGATGAATGCCAGTCTGTACTATTACAAAGGCTATTCCCTTCGATCGGAAAATCCGCGCTTTGGGGCTTGGTTTGATGCGATGGAAACTCGATCGACTTATCGCGGTACTCAGAGCGATTTTCATACCCATGTCCACGATTTACCTCCCCAAATGGGCGGCTGTTGGGAAAATGGTGAACCGCAGATGTTAATTAATAAAGAACGGGTAGATCATGGTCCTTGGGATGGATTGCCAGATGTCACTTATCCAGAGCCAGACACCTCGCGCGCTGAAGCTCTCCATCGCACGATCGAGCACCGCCATAATATTATTCGCGTCAACCCTGCCGATGATAAATTATTCGACGAAGCCTTGCGCTGCGCGCTGACGAAAATGATGACTGGTGAAGCTTGCATCCCGCCATCAGGTACAGATGCTGGCTTGCGATATTTACGCGATCGCATTAACGTCCCCCGCGACATGTCGATTTATGCCGCCAAACAACTGCGAACGGCTCTAGAAGCAACCGCTGCGCTAGTCGGCGAGGCACAAGGCACACCCATCCCTTTCAACCATCGCCGCGACCAAAATCCGGTTGAATTTGCCAAAAATTAATATATTTTCGTCGAGCTAATTTACTCAGTATGCTTATATATAGAAATATTGTGTGATTTTTTATACTAATGAGCAAAGTCATCATTGTTACAGGGGGTAGTCGCGGGATTGGGGCTGCTACCGCTATTCTTGCCGCCGAGCGAGGTTATACTGTTTGCTTTACTTATCTTCATAACCAAGCGGCTGCTAATCGGATCGTCCATTCGATCGAACAACGAGGTGGTAACGCGCTCGCTGTTGCTGCTGATGTAGCTTCAGAGACTGATGTGATGAATCTATTTAACCAAGTGGACAAAAGATTAGGCGGCATCGCAGGTTTAGTTAATAATGCCGGAGTCTTAAAAAAACAAATGAGATTGGAATCGATGGATGCCGATCGATTAAAACAAGTGTTTGAGACAAATATCATCGGCAGCTTTTTGTGTGCGCGAGAAGCGGTTAAACGGATGTCTAGCTTACATGGCGGTACCGGAGGTGCGATCGTCAATGTCTCATCGGGGGCTGCTAAAACTGGATCTCCCCACGACTACATCGACTACGCTGCTTCTAAAGGCGCGATCGATACGATGACGATTGGACTCGCTAAGGAAGTTGCCAATGAGGGAATTCGAGTGAACGCCGTGCGTCCGGGTATTATTGACACTGAGATCCATGCCAGTGGGGGCGAGCCGAATCGGATCGATCGAGTTAAAGCCTATATTCCGATGAAGCGCGGAGGACAAGCGATCGAAGTCGCCCAAGCAATTTTATGGCTATTGTCGGACGAAGCATCCTACTCAACAGGTTCGTTTGTTGATGTTGCTGGAGGTCTATAAGCAAGCTTGAAAAATTGATAAGAGGCTGTGAAAAGAATATTGAGTATAGGACTTCCGCATTGACAGCAGACATCAAATATGAGGTATGCATTTTATCGGTTTAATCTTGCTTTGATAGCGATCGATAATCGATTAATTGAGGAGAGATGAAGATCTCACGCCCTATTACCTGAGATAATGAAGATAAGCCGTCTCAACTGACGATCTCCTGGCATAATTCATACTTCATAATTCTCATGGATATCAAACGTGGCTTTGTAGAAGCGATCGGCAATACACCATTGATTCGGCTCAATAGTTTTAGCGACGAGACTGGCTGTGAGATTTTAGGTAAGGCAGAATTTCTCAATCCAGGTGGATCGGTCAAAGACCGCGCAGCTTTGTATATGATTGAAGACGCCGAACGGAACGGAACGCTCAAACCAGG
>JBJOOY010000284.1:0-3009 GCA_046051065.1 Cyanobacteriota bacterium | reverse complement strand
ATAGGTTTCATTTACTACTCTCCCATACAGCAACGAACCACACTCAGCACATTTTAAACTACTTTTGGCAGGTTAGATGTAAAATTTCGTATTATGTAATAGCGAAGCAATCCCCAAAATTAAATTTATGTATCGGGGGTCACTACCCCCTACCGCTAAAACCATATAATTGTTAAAATTGATGAAGAATTTGCAACATACTGGGAAAACGCAGCCGTTATGGGTCGATTAGGGGTTTTATTACTAAATTTGGGCGGGCCAGAGAAATTATCGGATGTGCGTCCGTTCTTATTTAACCTATTTTCTGACCCAGAGATCATTCGGATTCCGATCGCTGCACTCCAAAAGCCGCTAGCTTGGATTATTTCGACTTCTCGTGCCAAGAAATCTCAGGCGAATTATGAGAAAATCGGTGGTGGTTCGCCGTTGCGCCGCATTACCGAAGCGCAAGCCCGCGCGATCGAAACTGGTTTGCGCGATCGGGGCGAAGATGCCAAGGTTTACACGGGAATGCGGTACTGGCACCCATTTACCGCCGATGCCCTCAATGAGATCCAACGCGACGGAATCGAACGATTAGTCATTTTGCCGCTGTATCCCCAGTTTTCGATCAGTACCAGCGGTTCGAGTTTTCGGGAAATCGAGAAAATCTGGAAGGAAAATCCCAAGCTCCAACCCGCTCGTTATACAGCGATTGCGGACTGGTACAAGGAGCCAGGTTATCTCCAAGCAATGGCGCAATTAATTGCTACTGAAATCGATAAATGCCCACATCCCGATCGCGCGCACATATTTTTTAGCGCGCATGGCGTACCAGTCAGCTATGTAGAAGAAGCTGGCGATCCGTATCAGGCAGAAATTGAAGACTGTACTAAGCTCATCATGCAAACCTTGGGACGATCGAACGAGCATTCCCTCGCCTATCAAAGTAAAGTCGGGCCGATCGAATGGCTGCAACCCTATACTGAAGATGCGATCGTCCGGTTAGCCGAGCAACAAGTCGATGAATTAGTCGTCGTGCCGATTAGCTTTGTCTCCGAACACATCGAAACTCTCGAAGAAATCGATATCGAATATCGAGAAATCGCCGAAGAAGCTGGCATCCATACCTTCAATCGCGTTCCCGCTCTGGATACTAACCCAGTATTCATCAACACGCTAGTCGATCTCGTCCTCAAAGCTGCCGCAGCTCCGGCACTAGACATCGCCGCAGTGACGCGCATGAAGAAGAAGATCAAAATGTACCCACAAGAAAAGTGGGAAATGGGGTTGACAAATGCCGCTGAAATCTGGAACGGACGGCTGGCGATGTTAGGTTTTATCGGCATCGTCGTCGAACTGATCAGCGGTCGCGGGCCACTACATTTGTTCGGCATCTTGTAATCTAGACAGTGGCGATCGAGCGTCTTCACAAGTTGTGAGTCTGGAGGTTGGGTTTAGCCTTGAAACCCAACAATCCCCACGCGATCGATCGTCCCTGCAACTTAAGAGTCCAAATCCTTGGGCATGACTGTCACCAGACGATCCTTACCATCGCGCAATATTTTCACCTGCAACCGCTGACTAATGCGACTGTTTTCCATTACATCTTGTAATTGAGAGGCATCGCGAATTGCCTCACCATCGACTTCGAGAATTGTATCGCCGCGCCGGATACCTGCGATCGCCGCAGCGGTTTTAGGCAAGACGCGGACGACTAATACGCCATTAATTTCAGGGATCTGAAAGGGTGCATTAGGATCGCTATTATTTTCCGAGGCAATCTCAGGGGTGAGCGTTACCATTTGCACGCCGAGATAAGGATGCGAAACTTTTTCGCCCCGTGCCAATTGGGTGGAGATCGTTTTAGCTTTATTAATCGGAATCGCAAATCCAATCCCCGTCGCATCCGCCCGAATCGCTGTATTAATTCCGATGACACGCCCACGCGCATCGAGCAAAGGACCGCCGGAATTACCTGGATTGATTGCCGCATCGGTTTGGATAAAATCGAGCCGTTTGTCGGTCATCCCGACGGCAGAACTGGAACGTTTGAGGGTGCTGACGATGCCTAGAGTTACCGTATTATCTAACCCAAAGGGATTACCCACCGCGATCGCCCAGTCGCCAACTTTAACATTATCCGAGTCACCTAATGCAGCGGTCGGGAGATTTTTCTCCCCACTGACTTTAATTACTGCTAAATCGGTAACGGGATCGACTCCTGTTACCTTACCTACCAGCGTCCGCCCATTTTTGAGCGTCGCGGTGACTTTATCAGCTCGATCGACGACGTGCGCGTTGGTGACAATGATCCCATTGGGATCGATAATAAAGCCCGAACCCTGACCGCGTAATAATTGCTGTTGTGGCAATCCCGACATCGCCTCATCGCCAAAGAATGGATCGATCCGCCGCGTAATCGTCCGCTCGGTATCGATCCGCACGACTGCCGCACCTACCCGATCGACTGCCGTACTAACAAAGCTATCGCCGCTAGGGGCGCTGGTTATCGCTGTGACTGGCACTGCCGCCAGTACGGGCATCGGGATTGAGGCGATCGTCATCGCAGCGATCGTCACGATCGCCCAACCTAGTTTCCATAGTTTCATATTTTCTGTCACCAAACGCTCGATCGAGAATGAGTCTTACACTCTATTGTGCCAATTTTTCCCGCCATAGCAAAACAGGGAATAGGGGATAGTGGGCAGTTCGATATATTCACAGCTTGTATCAAAACAAAGTTACTAGTGTTTTAGCGAACAGTGAACAGTGAACAGTTTTTTTACTTGGCTTTCCCTATACAAAATCTGCCCTCTGTTCCATACAGACAATCGCAACAAAGAATCGTCCCAACTCTTATCAAGAATTGGGACGATTTCGATCGAGCGCTAGTGACTAGCGATTAACCACGACCGCGTGGCGCTCTGCCACGAGTTGGGGTTGTTTCGGGAGGAATCGGTCTGCTGAGGATCGGGCTGGGCTTACAGGGGCAACCTACACCGCCTCCAGCGATCACCACAAACTGGT
>JBJOOY010000283.1:0-3322 GCA_046051065.1 Cyanobacteriota bacterium | reverse complement strand
GTATTAATATTCCCAAATACATAATCTAGATTGGTTAACCCTAGTTCATCCCGTTTCTGCTGGGCATAGATGACTACAGCCTCGCGAATTTCAATCCCTAAATAATTCCACGATCGATCGTGCTGCGCTAGTTGGAGCAAGAATCGCCCCCAAGCACAGCCAATATCTAAATGAATGGGTGCTGACAAATCTGCATAAACTGCCGACCAATCGGGCGGAATTAGTGACTGTTGATAGATAATGCTGAGTGGATTAACGTGCTGTCGAACTTTGATCCGGGGCATGAAATTGACAATAAATTGGGAATTAGAACGGAATAAAGCTGGTAAAGCTGAGATAACGACAGTAGCGATCTCAGCTTTACACGCGTAAAATAAAGAATTATAAGATTGATCGAGAAGATTTCTTGGCTAACTACTACTACTAATGAGGATATAAATTTCACAACAGTTGTCAGATCGATACTTCTCAATCTGCTAATGATTCAGACAGATCCGATCGTCGGGGTTTGCGATCGTCTCGATACTAGTCATCTTCATTTTTGTCAATTTGTTTGAGATGAATATGTTTCCGTCCGAGGGAGATTTCAAATACGTCTCCTTCCTTCAGTCCCATTTGCTTGGTGTAAGCAGCACCGATCAAAAGATTATTATTAGATTGAACGGTAATCTTGTAGCTAGCACTACGACCGCCACGACCACCACCAATTGCTTTACTATCTAGTTCGATTCCCTCAGCATCGATGAGTGCATTGAGGAATTTCATCATATTAACGCGCTCGACACCGTTCTTAGTTTCAGTAAAGTAACCACATTCACGGGCCTTATCTTCTTTACTTGCGTTACCGAGCTCTTTGACTTTTTGTAGCAGTTCTTCGCCGACTAGAGGCTCAATATTTTTCTTGTTACTCATCAACTTAGATTTAAAACTAGGGGAGGTAACGCTATCCGGCGTTGCGGTTTTGCTAAACTAGACCTGCGATTAGTTATCAGAGGTTGCTGTTAGCACTTATCTCCATAGTACACCGACTAGCGTAATTTTGTTACCCATATCTATTTAAAATCTTATCTTTTTTCTGGAAAACAGAGCTTAACAGAAAACGTAAAGTGGCTGATGACTAGTGTCGAGTAATTATGCTATTTTTGAAAAAATACCGATCTCTAGATTGAGTAATTTTCAATCGACAATCAGACAAAAGTTAACAGTTAGAGATTGAATCGTTGAATCTGCAAAACTCCGCTCGTTTTTGCTAAGATAGATAATATCTATCAAATTCAAATTATTGTGTTCTGCTCGGTAGCGATGCCTTACGATCTACTGATTCAACACAGCCGCAACTTGGCGCAGCCCCAGATCTAAACCGACCATGAAACTGACTACACGCGGACATTACAGCGTTAAGGCAATGTTAGATCTCAGCTTACAGCCAGGCTATGGACCTGCTGCAGTGAGCGCGATCGCGACTCGTCAATATTTACCCGCACCTTATCTGGAAAAGCTATTAATCAATCTGCGACGAGCCGGATTGGTCGAATCGATTCGTGGCGCGCATGGTGGCTATAAACTCGCTAAAAATCCTACCCAAATTTCACTTGGTGATATCTTAATTGCCGTAGGTGAATCGATCGAACCTTTACCACCCCAAGTAGCTGATGCTAGTCTCGCCGCTGATTGGGTAACACTAATGGTATGGCGCAGACTTAATGAAAAACTCCAAGCAGCTTTGGCAAGTATTTCGCTGGCAGATCTCTATTATGATGCGCGAAGTTGGCAAGCATCTCAAGGCGAAGTGACGAATTATATTATTTAGGGAATAAGGATTAAGAGATAAGGCTGAAATAGTTAAGTATTTTGTACGATGAAATCTATTTTTTTAGATTAAAATAATAATTAAGATTCAAATATACAAATATTAACTACTCTCCGATCTTCCCTCATCCCTAATTCCTTATCCCTAGGTTACATCTTGCTAATAATCCGCAATAGAATTTCTACCCCAGAGACAGCTTGCCAGCTAAACAGACCGACAATAATGACATTAATGCCAATATGACTAGTTCTAGCCCAATCATGACCTTTTTGCATGTAGGGAGACAGAGCAGCAGAGACAGCGATTAAAACAGTCATGCCTAAACCAGCAATTAGGTGAGGGCCGAAAAATAACTTATCGTTATTGATGTAGGTGACAGCCATCGCAACGATCGAACCCAATACCATTAGGGCTAAGATAATCGAGCCAATCTTGTAGTGGCGATCGTTATATTTACCCTGGATCAGTTGCTTCTTCTCATCGCCAGTCGCGCTGCGCGTTCGCCGCACTTGCCAGCCCAAGAAACCAGCATACAAGCACGTACCGAGCAGAATCCACATCAGTAGTGGATGGATAAAATTGAGATATGGTTTGATAGCGGAGGGGATAAAGTCCATAAGGATCACGAAAATTTACAGAAAACATTCAGAATATTTCTAGAAGTTAGCATAGAATCCCCAGGAGAAGCTAACGATTTAACTCACTCACCCTCACTGTCACGCCCCGGCGGGGTGTCATCTTGAAGCGATCGCCACAGCATTAAAAGGTAATAATCGATATTATTAGTTTCGATCTAACATCCAACCGCAGGTAGTTCGCGAGTGATGCAAGCAGTCAGGCTCGTGTAACTTTATCGAGCGAAAATGCGATCGATCGAGATTACTCCCTTGCTACTCTAAAATTATGGATTCCTTTCTCGGCGCTCTTTGCATCTGGAGCGATTCAAAAAAATATTTATTGCTAAATTTTAATAGAGTTGCAATCTATACCCTTTTGGCGGGAAGGGAGTAATCGATTAAACTCGCGCTTCCAGATCGCAAACCATATTAAACGATATTCCACCTGCTAAATTAATAACCTCACTATCTGTTACTTTGATAAATCCCGATCGCTGATACAGTCTCACCACCGGATTATCCGATCGAACACTGCGAATTTGCTCGTCCATCTTAAGTACTTATGATGCCTTCCTAAATAGCTACAGCTCAGAACGATATTAAAACAAGAAATACCGTTGAGCCATTGGTAAAACGGTTGCGGGTTCGCAGGTAAGTAGTTCGCCGTTAGCTCGGACTTCATAGGTTTCAGGATCGACTTCCATCTGTGGGAGCAAATCATTGAGTTTCATATCGCGCTTGGATAACTTGCGCGTATTTGCTACTGCGACTACTTGTTTCTTCAGGCCTAATCGATCGGCAATACCCGCCTGATCAGCTGCTTGAGAAACAAATGTCATTGATGTCTTGCCCACCGCACCGCCATAACTACCAAACATCGGTCGCATCTGAACGG
>JBJOOY010000282.1:0-2676 GCA_046051065.1 Cyanobacteriota bacterium | reverse complement strand
GCAGTGGTATTTGCAGCGCCTGGTGGCAGTGGCAAGAGTACATTAGTCGCGCAATTGTACCAGCAAGGATGGCATTATTTATCAGATGATTTGCTGCCTTTAGATCTGGCGACCGGAAATATTCTCCCTTTTCCTCAAACTCCAAGAGTGAGACAGAACACGACGGGCCAACTGGTACCGATCGATCGATTGGCAGAAGTGCCGAAGTTTGATGTCGCTCTAAATCTCGATTCGATCTGCCGCTCACCGTTACCGATTCAGGCGATTGTCTTTCCTTGCTTCGATCGACTTTCCTCAGCTCAAATATTTTCCTGCTCGCCAGGATCTGCTGCGTTAGAATTGCTCCGTAACTGCATTAATTTTACAAGTCATAAACAAGCCGCCTTGCGACAGGTGAGTGAGATAGTCAAACATTTGCCAGCCTTTAAGCTATCATTCTCCGATATCGATCGGGCGATCGAATGTCTCGATCGGGTAGATTTGATTTCAAGTCCAATCGATCGCCAGGTGCAGAATGTTACTCAAGCGAAAAAATTATTCTCATCTCAAACCCTGGTAGTATTTGAATCAGCCCGAGCGAATATAGAATAAATAATTTATTAAGTGAACTATTACACCTGTAAACTAGTCACTAGTCATTAGTCATTAGCTACTACCGTAATGTCCACATCAAAATCACTCCAGATTTCTAAAGCAACCCGCTATCAAAATGCCGCGATCGATTTTTATACCGGACTAACAGGTACATCTTATCTCCATTATGGTTACTGGGAGCCATTACCTGCATCGATAGACGATCTGACACTGCCACGGATGCGTGTTGCTCAAGCGGCATATGCAACTAAACTACTAGATTTGATTCCAGCAGGTGTGAAGACGATTCTCGATGTTGGTTGTGGGATTGGGGGTAATGCCAAAACGATGCTCGATCGTGGCTTTAATGTTGAAGCATTGGCACCAGATCCATTACAAAAAGTCAAGTTCATTAAGTATACAGAGAATAAAGTCCCATTCCATCTGACTACCTTTGAAGATTATCAAACAGCAAGTAAATACGATTTAGTTTTATTTAGTGAAAGCAGTCAATATATTTCTGTCGATAATTTAGCTACAGGCACGGCAAAATTACTAGAACCTGGCGGCTATTTACTAATGGCAGATATGATGCGCTCCGATCCAAATTATCGTGAGGGCATCTTTTCTAATTGTCATCTGAAAAGCGAACTAGAAGCAGCCTTAATTAAAGCTGGATTTAAATTAGTTCTGATTGAAGATATTTCCGCCGCCATTGCCCCAACGATCGATCTTTCGATCGAGACTTTTCGGACTTATGGTTTGAGTACGATCGAGTATATTTCCGCCCTCGTTGAAATTGCCGTTCCACCAATCCATGCTTTAGGACGTTCTGCCTTTAAAAAATGGCTATCAATACCGATCTCCGAAGGATTATCCGCTCGAGTAATATACGATTTACATCTATGCTATGAAATTCAACTTTGGCAGCTACCAGAAGTGAAGGATTAACGAAGTCAGAAGTTTGTTTTTCTAACGAAGATTTAAACAGTAAAAGTGACCATAACTCACTAGATCGAGAACTGCTATCCTCTATTCCCTAGATAAAATTCCCGACCATTGAATTTTTTTAAGTTTCTCACGGCGGTAGGAGAAGAAATGTTCTGGTTCTTGATAAGTGCAATGAGGAGCGATCGAAATATGTGCGGGATTTACACCCAATTGTTCGAGTTGGAGTTGATTTACCCGCCGCACATCTAATCTCACTCTACCTATTTGCGAGTCGGGCAACATAGGTGAATTGGCTATAGATTGGACGATCGCGATATCTGCTTCATCATCACCAGCAAGCGGTTGTGGGGCGATCGAGTTACACACTTCCAATCCAACTTTAGTTGTAACTTGATAAACTTTACCATCGATCGCTGGGCCGATCGCGATGACAATATCATTTAAACTTCCACCCTGAGCTAATAACCTTTCTACCGCCCGAGGGGCGATATTTAGCGATGTCCCGCGCCAACCCGCATGTACCGCTGCGACATTACCCGTATGACGATTGGCGATCGCAATTGGGTTACAATCTGCACTAGCAACCCAGACAGCTTGCTCGGCACCTTCAGTCACAATTCCATCTGCTAGCGCAAAACCCGTCTCAGATTCTATTTCGGTAGTTGTAGAAATTTCTGTGGGGGTCAATACAACATTGCCATGCACCTGTTTGAGACGATAGGTACTAGCAGTAGCCGAAAAAACAGGAGTCAGCTCGGATGGTACGCGCGGAGCGAACTGACGGGTAAAAAAGCCATGTTGCCAGTCAGCCAATAAATCGCAGGTTAAATAAGGTAATCCCGACCAAGTTTGCCACTGCCACATAAATTAATACTCGATCGATAGCTTCACGATTTATTGATATTTAATACTTTATCACTCCTTTAGACGATCGAGATGCGCACGATCGAGTAAAACATATAGCCATCAACAGGATTAATTCCTTAACCTTTTACATCCCCGAGCTATTGCAGCGATCGAGGATGTAATTTTTGCAGAAGTGTTGAATGTTAGAACACACACCTCCTAAAAATGGGTACAGCATTCCTATAAAAGGCTATTATTACAGCTAAAATACTATCTTTCTAAACCAATGCACATAGCTAATATTCT
>JBJOOY010000281.1:0-4298 GCA_046051065.1 Cyanobacteriota bacterium | reverse complement strand
GCCGCCATCAAAAACTTCGCTAAAACTCAATCCCCCTTCTTCAGCGAAAAATCTTCACCGCGCATTATTTCGATCGGATCGCCACAAGAACGCCCTCTCGCCATGGCGCAGCCTTCAGTAATTATCGCCAGTTCGGGGATGTTGACAGGTGGTGCGAGTATTTACTATGCCAAAACCCTGCTCGAACGAGAAAATGCAGCAGTGTTGATCTCCGGTTACACGGATGAGGAGTCCCCTGGACGCTTATTACAAAGTTTAGCATCAGGCAGTGAGATCGAACTCGATGGTACCCAGCTAACAGTCCGAGCCAAGATTCAGCGGTTTAACCTGTCCGCTCATGCCGATCGAGTAGGCATAACACAAGTTATTCACCGTGTCAATCCCCAACATCTGATCCTCATTCACGGCTCCCAATCCGCTCTCCACGAACTCTCTCGCGCTGGTGATTTGCGGGAAAAATACTGGATTCACATTCCCGAAGTCGGCGATCCAATTAGCTTCGGGCAAGCACCAGAACACTTGTCTAAGGGGCAAGTTGCCAAATTAGAGGCTGGACAAGAATTTGAGATCGAAATCGAAGCTGAATTTGACGGTGCATGGCTACGCATCGCCGATGCGGTACTAGCAGATCCGCGCTGGCAACATTTATCAGCGACGGGGTTGCTATCGGCAAGATGGACAAAAGGCGGCTTGATGCTCAAACCCGCCAGCCATAAATCATTTGCCGTCGATGCCGCGATCGCCAGTGGGGCAGATTGTTGTGCGGCGTGTGAGTTTTTTGACGGTTATCTCTGTCGCCAAGAGGAAAGTCCTCTCTATAAACGCGATGTCGATCCGATGGCTAAATGTCCGGAGTTTCAGCGTCAAGTAGTTGTGATGGTAGGGGTTGAGGATGTTCTTGATTCCTCCCCCCCATAGATGTGTGGTTGGCTTTCAGTTCGAGGCTCGATCGCAATTTTAGCTGCCAATTAAGATCTCCAGTCGCTTGATTTTTAGTGTTAGCAATAAATTATGCCTGAATCTAACTTGCCCACATTAATTCAGCAGATGCTCACATCGGAATTTTACCCCCATCCGGTAACTGAACCGATCGAATTGATGCAAACTCATGCATCCTATGTCTTACTCACAGGGGACTTTGTTTATAAACTCAAGAAGCCAGTTAACTTTGGGTTTTTAGATTACTCTACTGTCGCCAATCGCCAGCATTTTTGCGAGGAAGAACTCCGTCTTAATCAACGAGGGGCTGGGGAGTTATATTTAGAAGTATTAGCAATTGCGAAACAAGGTAATCACTATCATCTCGGTAATAATGGCGAGATTGTAGATTATGCCGTCAAGATGCTACAGTTTCCCCAATCAACCTTACTCAGCAATATGTTTGAGGCGGGGACGATCACCGCTGCTGACATGGAAGAGCTGGGTAAAGTAGTTGCCCAATTTCACGATCGTGCGCTAAAGAGTGAATATATCAGTAGCTTTGGGGAAATAGCGAGACTTCGTGAATCGATCGATGATAATTATCGACACACAGAGAAATATATTGGACGCACTCAAACTCAAACACAATTTGTCGAAACTAAAGCATATACCGATCGGTATTTTAGCGAACATCCCGAACTATTTATTGATCGAGTAACTGGAGGATTTATTCGCGAATGTCATGGCGATTTGCACTTGCGAAATATCTGCCGCTGGCAAGATAAAATATTACTATTTGATTGCATCGAATTTAATGAAGCATTCCGCTTTGTCGATACTATGTATGATGTTGCATTTACCATGATGGATTTGGAAGCACGGGGACGCAAAGATCTGGCAAATCGGTTTTTAAATACCTACACAGAGCAAACTGGAGATTGGGAAGGATTGCAGGTATTACCCCTCTATCTAAGTCGTCAGGCTTATGTCCGAGCGAAAGTAACATCATTTCTAATTGACGATCCTGGTATCCCCAGCGCAGACAAGGATAAAGCTGCGAAGACAGCCGGAGATTATTATCGTCAAGCTTGGGAATATACTCGATCGCATCAGGGTAAATTAATTATGCTATCGGGTTTATCTGGGGCTGGGAAAAGTACACTAGGTAAAAAGATTGCCCGGGAAATTGGGGGAATACATCTGAGATCGGATGCAATCCGGAAGCATTTAGGCGGGATTCCCTTGTTAGCCAAAGGTGATGCTACGCTCTATACGCCAGAAATGACTGCCAAAACTTACGATCGAGTATTGGCATTGGGGGCAAAATTAGCTGTGCTGGGGTTTACGGTGATTTTGGATGCAAAGTACGATCGCCAGTCGCTTCGCGCTGCTGCGATCGATTTAGCACAAGCTCAAGGCATTCCGCTGGAGATGATTTACTGTACTGCGCCAGAAGCTGTTTTACGCGATCGATTGCGACAGCGCACAGGGGATATTACCGATGCAACTGTAGATTTATTAGCCAGTCAGCAAGCCGCTTGGGAAGATTTTACCCCAGCGGAACGAGCCTATCTTACTACTGTTGATACCACTCAAGATATATAAATATCACAATCTCTATATTCTTTGTTGATTCTTTTATTTAGATATTTATCATAGTATTTAGTATTTATCAACTGAATTCATGAAATGGAATTTGGATATCAGCAATCTAAGATTCATGGAAGGTTTTTCAATCCATAAATAACTAGGTATTGCGAAAGTCAAAGAGCCAAATAAAGCAGTTAAAAAATAGATTAAAAAACCTTGCTTGTGAATACCATAAAAAGATAGTAGCTGCTGTACTGGAAATGCATAGATGTATAGACCATACGAAAAATCACCGTATTTTCCAAATTTAAATAATGGCAATTTACATGCCAACCAAAATACAATATAAGGGACAACAAAAGGAGCAAAAAATGAGTAAGAATTGCATAAAAAGCTACACAAGACAATAGTCAAGCACGTAAACAAAAGTCTGTAATTTATGATAACTTTTGATATGTATAAGAAGTAAACAGACCCAGAAAAGAAATAGAGAGTAAGATTTAATAGATAAATATCTTGAAAGGGAGAGAATATTTTTGCTGCCGAGCCTGGTACTGCGATATTAAGAGTATATAAAAATGCAAGAAATATAAATAAACCTAGAACAATTCTTCTTGATACAAGTCCAACACAGCCAAGAAATACAATCATCAAATAACATTTGATTTCGTATATTAGTGTCCACAACGATCCATTAAAAGCATTTGGATATGGGTTATTCTTCAAAAGACCTGCAATATTATATTGTCCAATATTCAACAGAAAATTGCGTGTAAAATAACTGATTGGACTAGCTTCTTGGTTCTGAAAATATTGGTTTAGATTACCATGCTCGGAGAGATAAACAATTGGTGCAAAGAAGAAGATTGTAATAAGTAAGCAAATCCAGAACCCTGGAAAAATTCTCAGGAATCGATTGCAGATAAATTGCCAAATAGATTTTTTATTTAACCAACTTCGAGTTATTAAGAAACCGCTAATCACAAAAAAAGATTGGACGGCAAAACCACCATAAGTTTCTTGAGCAGTTCCAAGAAGTTGTTCATTACCAAATTTACCAAGTGGGTATGAATGAGAAAAAACAACTAGTAAAGCAAGAAAAAATCTTATGAAGTCAAGGCTATTTTGTGTAGGATTAAAAAGTTGCTCTAAGCAAGGCTGTCTATTTTCTGATTCTCGTGTCATTGCTACTTACCTTTGAATTTTACATCCAACTGCATAAATTTGTTCTTTCAACTGAGTTAGCTCCTGATTGTTACTCTTGACTATTCGATCAGATTCTTTAATCCGTAACCTCAATTCTTCATTTTCAACACTATATGTCTTGCATCGATCCTGGTAGAAGTGGAGTTCTGCGTAGGAACCAAGTTTAATATTTGCTTGATCCTTAGAATGTTGCCTGTATTCTAAGAGAGTATCGGGCGAGCGTTTAGCCTGCCATCCTGACAGAATAATCCGACTAAATAAATCATAATCTTCTGGTAAATCAGCATGTTTTGCGTATCCCCCAACTGCGACAAAAGCTTCTCTCCGGAACATTGAAGAACCGTGGATGAAATTAGCTCGAGTTTGCAAAAGTTCTTGCTTGGAGTCTTCAGTGAACTCTGGAAAGTTAATGATGAATACGGAATTGGCTTTGACTATGCCTCGTTTTTCTGGTGGAAAATTGCAGAAGTGTTGAATGTTAGAACACACACCTCCTAAAAATGGGTACAGCATTCCTATAAAAGGCTATTATTACAGCTAAAATACTATCTTTCTAAACCAATGCACATAGCTAATATTCT
>JBJOOY010000280.1:0-8343 GCA_046051065.1 Cyanobacteriota bacterium | reverse complement strand
TACCACTGCCCACACTGGGGTATCGCGAGTTAAATCAAGGTTATCGCCAGGATCGCTATGAGTAATCCCGAGCGCCATACTCGATCGAATTAAAGCAACACTATCGATCGCGATTTCTACTTGTTGAGGTGGAGTAATTAAGTCGAGGCTAACGATCGACTTATCTGTTGAAGATCGATGCTCCGGTGGAGCGGCTCCGCCAACGAGTATCGATCTTTGCAAACATTGTAATGCCGCGATTGCGCTAGCAGTAGCAAACACGGGGAGAGTATAACCAGAACGCATCGATTTACAATTTAACCTCGCTAATTTGATGAGAATTCATGCTGTTTTAAGTGCAAAAAATGTTTCTCAATCAGATGCCAACTTAACCAGCCACACCCAAAGATCGATGGACATCTAAAAATGCTAGTGGTTGGCTCATATTCGCCGCAAATCCCAAAATCCCGCGATCGCGATGCTCGTAGACTAACAATCGATCTGGATCGAATAAAAAGGTGCCTCCCCGCTGCGTCAAATAACGCGAATCGGGAACATAAGTAGACCAATTAGCTAACACCTCAGTCATATTTCGCAGTCTCAGTGTTGCTAATTCAAACGGTCGTTGAAAACCGCTGCCACCCGCCAAATTAAAAAAAGATCCCCGTATCGGCGGTAACGGTTTGGCGGAGATCGTCTCATCAGCAGCAATTAATTGGGGTGCAGATCGATCGCCTGTATATCCCCGCACAACTTCCCGTAACGTGCCTGGACTACCAATGCCAGCACACATCAAAATTAGGTCGATCCAGGCATTGTGAGAGAGCGATAAACCGCGATAAAGATCGAGCTGAGCATGTAATTTAGCCTCGCGATCGATAAATAACGATTCGGCAGGAAATCCAGTAAACTCGCAGAATTTCAAGCCAGCAGCTCGATCGCCGATGCCCACCATTCGCACCGTACAGCCTAATTCTGCCAGCTCTAACCGCTCCCGTTGCAGCCACCAAGCATATTCGAGACTATCAAAATCGCCTAATTGCGGACAGACGATGACTAATAGGTTTCTCGCCGGATCGCAGCCGCTGAGAATTGGCGCGATCTGACCATCGCTGACGCGAAGTCGATCGGTTTGTTGAAAGATCGAGTAGATATTCATCTGGCTAACTGCTGAAATTTAACTTTTAAACCGTCGCGGGGGTGGAGCGTGGGAATCGGATCGAGAGTCAGGTTTTGGTTGGGCAATAGTTCCCAACTGTAGTGGCGGATTAACTTAGCCGCAATAATCTTCAGTTCCATCTGTGCAAAAGCCATGCCGATGCAGATCCGCGATCCACCGCCATAGGTGGCAAAAGTATAATCGGCGGGCTTATATTCATATCGCTCTGGCGCGAATCTGTCAGGATCGAAGTTCGTGGGGTTGGGATATATATCCACATCGAAATGTGCTTCGGGAATGCGATACAAGACCTGCCATCCCTTGGGAACACGATAACCATTAAATTCAAATTCTTCAACTACACCCCGAAAACCACCACCAACGGGTGGATACATCCGCTCCACTTCACGCAGGACTCGATCGAGATAAGTCATCTGTTTGAGACTATCGATCGAGATCGGGGTTTCCAGTCCAACTTGCACCTGTTCGGCTCTAGCTCTAGCCAAAATGTCAGGATGCTGCGCCAGTGATAGACAGAGCGAGGTAATCAGTGATGTCGTCGTCTCATGTCCGGCAAATAGTAATAATAATGCCTGTACCTTAAGTTCGGACACACTGAGGCGATTGCCGTCTTCATCTTGACTCTGGATTAGTAAGCCCAAAGCATCCTGAGTAGGCTGTTTTTGCCTTGCTAAGACGACGGTTTCAATGTGAGCGAGCAATCGATCTCTAGCGGCGATCGCCCGACCATAGGTCGTATAGCTCCAATTCAGCGGCAAACTAAATAAGCCATTCGTCAATTCTGTAAATAGCCGACTTAATTCGGTCGTACTCGCGCCCGGTGAACTACCGATCAGCAGGCTGCTAGCGATTTCAAAGGTGAGATGCTTGAGTTCGGGAAACCAAGTTAGCTCGCTAGTCTGCGCCCATTTAACCAGATAGCGATCGGTAATTTCATTGATGGTTGCGACATAATTTACCAATGCTTTACCATGAAATGCTGGCATCAATAATTTGCGATTGCGCTGATGCTCTGCTCCTTCTTGCAGAAATAAAGATTGACCCAACAGTTCCTTAAAATTATCTGGCCATCCGTCGCGCCAGGAAAATTTATCAAAATGAGTCGCCAGAATAAATTTATTCGCCGCCGCACCATTCATCACCACGGTCGGCTTGCCGATAATATGCGTCCTAAAAATTGCCCCATACCGCTGCCGCCGCTTGGTGGCAAAGTCGGGATCGAGCAAAAACGAAATAGTTTCCCCAATCCAGGGTAAACCAGATTTCCCAGGTGGTAACGGTAATGAAGAAGTAGATGGTTGCAGTGTGGGCATCGGCAATTTAGCTAAGAGTTGATAGTCACAGCGATCGATCGACTAAAGGCATCAATCCACTCACCACTATCTTAATTGAAGCTTCGGAAAATCTCCCGAAAAGTCGCAATGTTGACGATTAGCAGCTTGCCCCTACTCTCAACTCACCGACTAGGTAGAGACCACATGACGGACTGCCTCTTGAGGATTTTATTGCTGCTGAGTCATTGCGATAACCATTGCAACATCAATATTTGGCTGGGCGAGAAATCGGATCTTGTGAAGATATATTACATTAAGTGGCATCTGTAAGTGCAAATAGTTTCAATGTAGTTTTTTTGTGACTACAATGAAGTTGTAGTTTGTATGTAAAGTCTAGACAGTATGTTAGTTTCTACCTTTGAAATTTTGGTCAAGCCACAATTGCCATCAGTGTTACCGCCGGGAACACCACCTATTCCCGGAATCGGCAATCTCAGCCGTAAAGTAATTCAAGGCTATTTTTTGACAGTTGCGAATGTCAACTTTTTTCCCGTTACAGTTTCTCTTGTCTTTACACTTAAATTTCCAGTAACTGTACCACCACGACTACCTAGCAATTTTCAGGATTTTCTGGATATTGTAGATATCACCGGTGAAAATATTTTTGGTCCAGCCCCCCAAGCAAGGCTGATTCCCGAAATTGTCCCCCAAAATAATAAAGCTCGACTAACATTTACAATCCCTGAAAACACCACTGGATTGATAATTTTACAGCCAAATATTCTTCGGCCTGGAGTTTTAGAGGGAGCGAACTTTGAGGCTCGCGGCTATGTTGAGATTTTCTTATCTTCGCTGTCAGGCTCGGATGAAGCAACATTGTTAGTCACCCCTGAGCACCGTGGTACCTTCTTTAAAAATCTGACTGGCGCAACGCTAGCAGAGGTCGGTCTCGATCAGATCGCTTATGCTTTACCAGTTAGTAATGGGGGCGTTTTTCTACTGTCTAATACTTAAAAATCAAGGCTCTCCCTGAAATTTGGCGAAAAGTGTAGCGATAGCTATACTTTTCCCCTCCTCCGGTGTCAGGTTTTGGCTGCGATAATTTTTGGAGTAGAAAACTGCTATGTTACCAATTTTTAGATTTAGTCCGATTTCTTTTAGTTGGATTGCTATTCATCCGCAGCCCAAAGGGATAATTCAGTTTATTGGGGGTGCTTTTTTTGGAACATTTCCAACCATTTTCTATCGATATTATTTACAAACACTATTTGAAGCAGGTTATACGATCGTTGCCCTGCCCTTTAGATTTAGTTTTCGCCATTGGGATGTTGCGATCGATTTACTCAAAGAGCAGAAAATATTACGCCATGAGTTGGCAAAAATTGCCAATCAATTAGAGTATGAGGGTAATATCTATCAAGACAATAGCAATTATTTTTGGCTGGGTCATAGTTTAGGTTGTAAGTATATTGCACTGCTAGAATTCTTGAGCGGTCAGGAATGGCCGCAGATAGCTCAGTCTTGCATTGGCCAAGAGATCGATCGCCAAATTTCAAACATTATTGATACTGCTGACTTAGCCAATGTCTCGATTTTAGATCAACCTTCTGTACTTGTTGCACCCGATATTAGTGATACAGAAAGCGCGATTCCAGTTCCGGCGATCGCCAATTTCCTCGATCGGATCGGGTGGGGTGTACAGCCGATTAGAAAGCAAACCCAATGCTCGATCGAACGTAGTCGCTTGTTTAACCTGACAGCACTCATTTCTTTTGACAAAGATACCTTAGCTGGTAGTAAAGCAGATAAATTTAAGTCAGCAAAAGTCAGACAAAATAGTGATGTGCTGTGGATGATCGAACAATTAAATCAACGCAAATTTCCAATTTTGCATCGAGAATTAGCTGGCAAACATTTAGAGCCTCTAGGGATAAGATTAGGTGAATACATCATCGATCTCAACCCATTTGATAAATTTATCAAGCGGCAGAAATCGAGGCAAATTGAGCAATGTACAATCCAATTCTTAGCAGAATTAGCTAAAAGACCTTAGTAACAGCAAATGCTCAATAATACAGCGATTCACTAGTTTTAGCCTCATCTCACACGGTGATAATTTTCCGATCGAACTTTAGCTCAGCAGTGCCCAAATCCGCCACCACCAGGGGTTTCGATGACAAAGACATCTCCAGGTGCCATTTGGACTTCAGCTTTACCACCCAAAACCTCGATCGAACCATCCACTCGATCGACATAATTAGACCCAATCGATCCTGGTTCCCCGCCCTGTAAGCCAAATGGGGGCACGATCCGTCGATCGGCTAAAATCCCCATTGTCATTGCTGCTCGGCTACGGATGCGGCGAATTACCCCATTTCCGCCGGGATATTTACCCCGTCCGCCGCTATTGGGGCGAATCGCAAAACTTTCTAGTAAGACGGGGAATCGGAGTTCTAGCACTTCAGGATCTGTCAGACGGGAATTGGTCATGTGGGTTTGGACGGCATCGGTGCCAGCGAAATTTGACCCCGCACCGGAGCCACCGCAAATGGTTTCGTAGTATTGATAGAGATCGGTCCCGAAGGTAAAATTATTCATCGTGCCTTGAGCGGCTGCCATGATACCCAAGGCTCCATACAGGGCATTCGCGATCGCTTGGGAGGTTTCGACATTGCCAGCGACGACGGCGGCTGGAGATTGGGGATGGAGCATGGAACCTTCAGGTACGATAATTTTCAGGGGTGCGAGACAGCCAGCGTTGAGCGGAATATCATCGTCGATCAGGGTGCGGAAAACGTATAGGACGACTGCTTTACAGATTGCGAGGGGGGCATTGAGGTTGGTGGGTTGTTGGGGGGAAGTTCCGGTAAAATCGATCGTGGCGGAGCGGGTGGCTCGATCGATCTCAATCTGCACCTGAATTTGGCTCCCATCATCATCCATTGGATAGCTAAAACTGCCAGGGCTGAGAGCGGAAATTGCGCGGCGGACGGATGCTTCGGCATTATCCCGCACGTGCTGCATGTAGGCGGTGACGGTATCGACACCATACAAATCGATCGTGGTTAATAGGGCTTTGACACCGCGCTCGTTGGCGGCGATTTGGGCTTGGAGATCGGCAATATTGTGTTTGGGATTGCGGGCTGGGTAGTGGCACTCGGTGAGGAGAGCGAGGACTTCAGCTGTGCGAAATTGACCGTTGGCAACGAGTTGGAAGTTATCGATTAAAATGCCCTCTTGGTCGATCGAGGTGCTGTGTGGGGGCATGGAGCCGGGTGTGATGCCCCCAATATCGGCGTGATGTCCGCGTGAGGCGACGTAGAAGTAGGGGGTGGGATCTGTGGGGAGGAAGATCGGGGTAATGGCAGTGATGTCGGGCAGGTGGGTACCGCCGTTGTAGGGGTTGTTGGAAATGTAGACATCGCCTGGGCGAAAGGTTTTGGCTTGGATCAGGCTGGTGACGCTTTCGCTCATGGAGCCGAGGTGGACGGGGATGTGGGGGGCGTTGGCGATTAGTTGTCCGGATCGATCGAAGATGGCGCAACTGAAGTCGAGGCGTTCTTTGATGTTGACGGAGTAGCTGGTGTTTTGGAGGCTGATGCCCATTTCTTCGGCGATCGATTTGAGGAGGTTGTTGAAGATTTCTAGTTTTACAGGGTCGGGGTTACTAGTAATAACTGGCGTGGGGTCTGCTGTTCGATCGATCTCGACATTCGTAGGGGTGCCCCTTGTGAATACCCCGATCTCGTGGGTGAGTACTAGATGATTTTTGCTGGTAATTATACCTGTCCAATCTGGTTCGAGAATATTGGTACCTGTGGGTTCGATGATGATGGCGGGGCCGATGATTTCGTCGCCTGGGTGGAGATGTTGGCGATCGAAAATAGGTGTTTGATGCCAGTTATTTTTGGTGTAGATGGGGACTGTTTTTATCGGTGAGAGGGGACTGGTGCGGGTGGTGATGATTTGGGGTTCGGTGGGGGTGGGCATGATGCCAATCAGTTCGACGGTGACGGATTCGACAATTAGGTCGCGGTCTGCCATGATAAAGCTGTAGCGTTGTTGATAGCTGCCCTCGAATTGCAATCGCATGGTGGCAACATCTGGCGCAAAGTTAACTAAGATGGGGGCATCTGTACCTGCATATCTCAGATAAACTTGTTGCTGAATTTCTTGTCGATCGATCGTGTTACTTTGACTTAACATCTCGGTTTGGGCGATCGATCTTAGTTGCTTAAATATTGTCTCTAAACTGGGAATAGTCTCATTCACCAACGGTAATTCGACGGCGCGTTCTTTTAAGATCCGTACATCTGCTAATCCAATCCCATAGGCAGAAAGTACGCCAGCGTAAGGATGAATGAAGATCTGTTTCATCCCCAGAGCTTCGGCGAGGAGACAGGCATGTTGTCCACCTGCACCGCCAAAACAGCACAGGGTATAGTCGCTGACATCGTAACCGCGCTGAGAAGAGATTTGTTTAATCGCCGTTGCCATTTTATCGATCGCGATCGATAGAAAACCTGCTGCCATTTCTACAGTGGTACGATTATCTCCAGTGCTGGCATTAGTTTCAGTGGCTAATGTGGCAAATTTATGCGCCACAATTTCGGCATCGAGCGATAAATCTCCCCCGGCACCAAATACGGCGGGAAAGCAATCGGGCTGGAGTTTTCCCACCATCACATTCGCATCTGTGACGGTTAATTCTCCCCCATTGCGATAGCACGCTGGACCAGGATAAGATCCAGCAGAATCTGGCCCAACCCGATAACGTCCGTTGTCAAATTGTAAAATCGAGCCACCACCAGCAGCGACGGTGTGAATTGCCATCATCGGTGCTCGCAGACGGACTCCAGCGACTTCAGTTTCTAAGGTGCGTTCGTATTCGCCGTTGTAATGGGAAACATCCGTGGAGGTACCGCCCATATCGAAGCCGATAATTTTGGTAAACCCAGCCATTACACTAGTTTTCACCGCTCCGACGATACCGCCAGCAGGTCCCGATAAGATGCTATCTTTGCCCTGAAAATTCTGAGCCCGAGTCAATCCCCCATTGGATTGCATGAACATTAACTCGCAAGATTTACCCTCCTGTTCGCCCAGAGCAATCGCAACTCGATCGACATATCGGCGTAAAATCGGCGAGAGATAGGCATCGACGACGGTAGTATCGCCGCGACTGACTAGTTTGATTAGGGGGCTGACTTGATGGGAGAGCGAAATCTGGGTAAAGCCGATCGATCTCACGATTTCGGCGACTTGTAGTTCGTGTTCGGGATAGCGATAACCGTGGATAAACGCGATCGCACAAGCCCGAATCCCATCGTCATAGGCAGTCTGGAGGGCTTGTGTGAGGGCATCATCGACTCTAACGGGAATCAGTTCTTCGCCCTCGGCGGTGTAACGTTCGGTGACTTCGACTACCCGCTCGTACAGCATTTCCGGTAGAACGATCTCTCTAGCAAACAGATCGGGACGATGTTGATAGCCAATCCGCAACGCATCTCCAAAACCTTGAGTGATGACTAATAAAGTTCGATCGCCTTTGCGCTCTAATAGGGCATTGGTGGCTACTGTAGTGCCCATTTTGACATTAGCAATCTCAGCAGTGGGAATGGGTGTGTCAGGAGCTAATTTCAGTAAGTCGCGAATCCCTTGAATTGCCGCATCCGCATACCGCCCAGGCTGTTCGGATAAGAGTTTATGAATGATAATTTCGCCATCGGGTGTTTGCGCCACGATATCGGTAAAAGTACCACCTCGATCGATCCAAAAGTGCCAGCGATTAGTCGATCCTAGTTGGGACATAGTTTGTTTCCTTGTAGTTGTTATTCGCTCAATTGATTATTGCGCTCGACAATATGATGAAGCAGGGATACACTTAGGATATACATAATTGTGATAAGC
>JBJOOY010000279.1:0-5442 GCA_046051065.1 Cyanobacteriota bacterium | reverse complement strand
ATACCGTAAATCACCCCAAAGTTAATGATTTTTCCCAGGCGACGTTGTTCGCTGGTGATGGTATCATTTTCAAATAATAATTGAGCGGTGACGGTGTGGATATCTCGATTTTGTTTGTAGGCTTCAATTAAAACTGGTTCCTGACTCATGTGGGCGAGGATGCGCAGTTCGATTTGCGAGTAGTCAGCCGCAGCTAGCAAGCAACCTTCGGCGGGAATAAAGGCGCGGCGAATTTGGCGACTAAATTCGGTCCGGATCGGGATATTTTGCAGGTTGGGATGGGATGATGATAATCGTCCCGTGCTGGTGACAGCTTGATTAAAATCGGTGTGAACTCTTCCGGTTTGAGGGTGAATTAATAGTGGCAGTGCATCGACGTAGGTAGATTTAAGTTTGGCAAAAGTCCGGTGTTGTAAAATTAGATTGACAACTTCATGTTTGCCTTGCAATTTTTCCAGCGTGTTTACATCGGTCGAATAGCCGGATTTAGTTTGACGGATATTTTTGGTATCTAAGCCGAGTTTCTCGAATAATATCTGTGCCAGTTGTTTGGGCGAACCGAGATTAAATTTTTCCCCAGCTAGCTGGTAAGTTTGCGCTTCGATTTTCTCTAAATCTTTCGCCAAGATATCGGAGAGGGTTTGCAGATATTCAGCATCGATCCGAATCCCCCGATCCTCCATATCTGCCAGGATGGGTTCGAGCGGTTGCTCGATATTTTGAAGCAGTGCGAGTAATTTTGGTGCTGCGGCTAATTCGGCTTTGAGCAGAGCGTGGAGGCGGTAGGTACCCCAGACATCCATCCCGCAATATTCGGCGACGGCTGGGATCGTTAGATCGGCGATCGATTGTCCTTTCGGCACTAAATCGCCATAACTCTGCGGCACAATCCCCAAATACCGCGATGATAAATCGGTGAGATTGTGGCTATTGTCGGGATTTAAGACATAGCTCGCCAACATCGTATCGAAGACTACCCCGGCGAGGTTAATGCCTTGGTTTTTAAATACCAATCGATCGAATTTAGCATTCTGCAATACTTTAGGATATGTCTCAGATTCGAGGATGGGTTTGAGATTATTTAAGACTAATTCTAAGTCTAAATTATTTCCATGTGCGTGCCCGACGGGAATATATGCCATACCGTCAGGCTCTGCACTCCAACAGCAACCAATCCCGACTAATTTAGCGTTGCGCGGTTCTAAATCGGTAGTTTCGGTATCCCAAGCTACGGGTAAATTTGGATCTGTATATTGATGGAGATCGATAATTAAAGCTTGTAATTTTGCCTCTGTATCGATAATTTGCGATCGAATCGGAAATTGACGGCTGAGTTGATATTTCTCGGTATCTTCCGCACTAAAAAACCATAAATCCTCACGATTGCTATTATCCTCGATCGACGACGAACCAACTAATTCCTGACGATCGCTACTAACTTCAGGCGGTAACGCAGCACCGCCAAAAGTTTCGTGCAATTTTTCGATATCTTTACTAAATCGATGAAGTTCTAATGTTTGTAATAACAGCTGCACCTGCGCAAAATCAAAGCCAGTTAGCTTCGTTCTCGGAAACTCAATTTCTAGTGGTACATCAGTAATAATTCTTGCCAAATATTGGGAATGATAAGCATCATCTTTGCCTAGCTTAAGTCTATTCCCATTCGCACCTTGGATCTCCTCCACCGCTGCATAAAGCCGATCTAGATCGTGATATTGAGTTAATAACTTTACCGCCGTCTTATCTCCAATCCCCCGCACACCAGGAATACTGTCGGACTTGTCTCCACATAAAGCCTTATAATCGACAATCTGATTTGCCGTAATTCCCATTTTCGCAATTACAGCCGCTTCATTCATTTCTGTAACGCTAGGCTGTCCGCTTTTGGCATAAGCTGAGGATAGATATAAAATACTCACTCGATCAATATCTTTCACCAACTGAAACATATCCTTATCACCGGATAAAATCTTCACCTGATAACCCGATCGACTCGCTCTACCAGCTAAAGTACCTAAAATATCATCAGCCTCATAGCCAGGTGCAGTAATTGTCAGTAAATTTAGTGCAGTCAATAACCCATATAAATTCTGAATATCGATAATAAAATCTTCCGGTGTATCCACTCGATCGGCCTTATACTTATCATCAGCCTCATGCCGAAAAGTTGGCTGCCTTAAGTCAAACGCGATCGCCATCGCACTCGGCTTTTGACTATTAATAATCTCCACCAAAGCCTTGACAAATCCAAAACAAATACTCGTCGGAATTCCAGCCGAAGTCTTCAATCCACCATCCTTACCCTTCGCATATGCAAAATAAGAACGGTAAGCTAAAGAATGTCCATCGACAAGAATTAATAGTGGAAATTCAGACATATATAATTAAACCGCTCCAGACTCAGAAAACGCAGAGCAAAAACAATAAAAAGAAAGACTCCGATCCTGGCAGATCGATACCTCAGTGCACCTCCGTGTAGCCTCCGTGTACCTCCGTGTTTAATACACACCCCAACGTAGCCAAGAGTTCTCAATCAGGACACAACACACATTTAACCAATATGATAGGCTAATATCTGGCTCCAGATCTACATCACCGCACCTATGTCATCACCCACCGCCGAAATCAAACTCCTAATTGTAGACATCGATGGCACGATCGCGGGAACATCTAATCAGGTAAGTACTAGAGTCAAACAAGCCATTCAAGCCGCTCAAGCCAAAGGTATCCGCGTCGGAATTGCCACAGGCAGAATGTACCAATCTGCCTTGCGCTTCCACCATGAAATTGGTGCAGATTTCCCAATTCTCGCCTATCAAGGTGCCTGGATTCAAGATCCCGCCAGTGGTATAACTCACCGCCATCTCCCGCTCTCCATCGCGGCGGCAAGGGAGTTAATCGATTACTTCGAGCAAGCTCATCTGTTCGACAAAATATCGATTCACGTCTATCGTAACGACTCCTTATATGTGCGCAAGATCGATTGCGATACCGAATTATACATCGGACGTAGTGGCATTCCCGCTCATCCTGTCGGTGATTTGCGGACTGTGTTAACCGATCGACCGACAAAGATTTTAGCAATGTCTGAAGATATTGAATTAATTAATAGCTTACTGCTAGATCTGCAACAACGCTATCCCAAAGACAAATTACACATTACCACTTCCGTACCAATTTTCTTAGAAGCTACTAATGCTGGGGTGAATAAAGGTACCGCGATCGATTATATCGCTCAAGAGTTACTCGGAATTACTGCCGCAAATGTCCTAGCGATCGGCGATAATTATAATGATGTGGAAATGCTCGACTATGCTGGAATCGGTGTGGCGATGGGTAATGCTCCTAGTGATGTCCAGTCTCGCGCTGATTGGGTTGCACCAGATATCGAAGCAGATGGTGTAGCTGTCGCGATCGAGAAATTTATTCTCAATTCTTGAAGCGATATTTTGTTAGTTGAAACCTTTAAATACTTAGTTTACGAATATAAAACCAAAAAGAAGACCGACGACTGGCCGTGTTTCGTCTCGGTCTTCTTCTTGATTCGCTCCTCACACTGATTAAACTATACTCGATGGATGCAAATCTTGTCAATACCCTGAAAAAAATAATTCGATCGATCCGGAAATTGGGGGATCGGTGATGGGAATTGGATCGCTAATTTCAGCTCAGTTCAGCCAAAATACTTATTCTCCGATCGAGGTAAAGTTTCTTAAAGCAGCCGATCGAGTCGATCTTTAATCCAACTGAAGTGAGATAACTCGATCGTTGTACAAAACAATAGAATTCTTGTACTATAATTTTAACCTCGATCGAGTATCCTGCATGACACCTGAAATTCTAGCTCGCGCCCAGCAACTCCGCCAAAAACTTCAAGCTGCCAGCTACGCATATTATGTCCTCGACAATCCCGACATGGAAGATGCCGTGTACGACAGGTTATATCGGGAACTGCAAGACTTAGAGCACCAGCCTCCCAATTTAATTACACCAGATAGTCCTACCCAACGCGTCGGCGTACGTCCAGCTAGTGGCTTTGTCTCAGTTCGACATCACATTTCCTTGTACAGCCTCGAAAATGCTTTTGACATGGCAGAATTTGCCAAATGGGAAGCAGGTTGGCAAAGAAATTTGGGCAGTAAAGATAGTGCTGAATATGTCTGCGAGTTAAAGATCGATGGTTCGGCGATCGCCTTAACATACGAAGATGGATTATTAGTGCGCGGTGCGACTCGTGGTGATGGAGACTCCGGCGAAGATATTACCCAGAATATCAAAACCATTCGATCGATCCCACTCAAATTAAATATCGATCGTCCACCGCCAATTGTCGAAGTTCGGGGCGAGGCTTTCTTACCAATTGCTGTATTCACGCAAATCAATCAGGAACGACAACAAACTGGCGAACAACTATTAGCCAATCCGCGCAACGCTGCCGCTGGAGCATTACGACAATTAGATCCCAAAATAGTCGCCCAACGGAAATTAGATTTTTTCGCCTATACCCTCCATCTCCCCGATCGAACTCACCTCGATCGACACTGGGAATCGCTGGAATTACTCCAGCAAATGGGCTTTAAAGTCAATCCCCATCGGGAATTATGTGCTGATTTAACTGCGGTAGGTGCTTATTACGATCGCTGGAATACCGATCGGTTAAACTTAGCCTACATGACCGACGGTGTAGTCGTGAAAATTAATGACCTATTCCTTCAACGAGAATTAGGATTTACCAATAAATTCCCGCGCTGGGCGGTAGCTTTGAAATATGCCGCCGAGGAAGCTCCATCGAGAGTATTAGATATTAGTGTAAATGTGGGACGAACGGGCGCAATTACGCCCTTGGCACACCTCGAACCAGTGCAATTGGGAGGAACTACCGTGCAACGTGCTACGCTCCATAATGGCGATCGAATTGCCCAGTTAGATCTGCGCATCGGCGATACTGTCATCGTGCGGAAAGCAGGCGAAATTATTCCCGAAATCGTGCGGGTATTGAGGGATTTGCGTCCGTCTGGGGCACAAGTTTTTAAAATGCCGACTCAGTGCCCGGTTTGTGAATCGCTGGCTGTGAAACCGGAAAATGAAGCAGTGTTGCGTTGTGTGAATCCTAGCTGTGCGGCTATTCTCAAAGGTTCTTTAGTACATTGGGTTAGTCGAGATGCTCTGGATATTAACGGTTTAGGTGAAAAGTTAATCGAGCAATTAGTCGATGCTAAATTTGTGAAGTCGATCGCCGATTTATACGATCTAACTATTACTAGGTTAATGACTTTAGACCGAATGGGTGAAAAGTCTGCGACCAAAATTATCGAAGCGATCGAGTCTTCTAAGTCTAAACTTTGGTCGCGAGTATTATATGGCTTAGGAATTCGTCAAATTGGAAATAATGGGTCGAATATCATCACTGAGAAATTTACATCAGTCGATCGATTGATTCAA
>JBJOOY010000278.1:0-6972 GCA_046051065.1 Cyanobacteriota bacterium | reverse complement strand
CTGCACTGTCTAACCGATCGCGTAATTGGGCAACCGCACGAACTAAGGTTTCGATCCCTTTGCGGGGGTCGAACCGTCCCACATATAATACAACTCGATCGAGGGAATTCATGCCCAAATTTTGACGAGCTTCAGCGCGGGAAAGTGGTTGGAAGTTCTGTACATCCGTCCCACAGGGCACGATCTCGACCGTTCCGAACCGAGAAACTAGTTGCCATAAATCTTCAACCTCTTGGGGGCTAGTAGAGACAACACAATGGGCTTGTTCTAAGAGCTGGCATTTTACTTCCAAACGGGTTTTAGCAATCTCAGGCAGCCGATCTTCCGTCGATTGGTATTTGACAGCACCGAGTGAATGGTAGGTATGAATTAATTGGACATTTTGATGTTGTTGGAGTTGCAAGCCAATCCAGCCAGACATCCAATCGTGAGTATGCACCAGGGGGTAATTAGTCCCTTCTTTTTGTTGAAATTTCTGAAATGCTGCGACGAATTCGAGCATATATTCACGTAATCGATCGCACGGAATATAAGTTTGCGGCCCGGCGATCAGGCGGATCGTGCGACAGTGGGGTGTATGCTCGACGATCGTCGGATCGTTAGGATCGCTTGACGAGTAGGAATTTTAGCCCGAGTTGTGGGAAATGGTTGATGTGGTTTGACAATATGTGGTGTAAATTGTTTAATTTGGTCAAACATATATATGTTTATTAGTGATTAATATGAGTGGCTGAGCCGAATTAAAGTTAAATCACTAGAGGGTAGGCAATTGATTTTTTATGTGATGATCTGCTTTACCCAAAAATTGAATGAATTCACCATCTGATCCGTATCAAACTATGAATTTTTGTGAATCGCATCACTCTAAAGCATGAGAAGAGGATCTATCTTTCGACAGAAGTCTTGAGGGTAGATATTGAATAAAATAACGATTAAACAGATATCTCTGTCTGAAAAAATTTAGAGCTTTTTACTGCTTTTACAGCACTTATAGCACTTACAACTAAGTGCTAGTTCGATACATTGCTAATTACCTGGAGGAAATAATTATGGTTTATACTGACCGTCCATCACAAACTACCGAACGACGCACGATCGAGACTAATAATACTGGATTCGATTATGGCGATCGGATCCATTGGGGCGCTATTCTCGCTGGACTGGTGATTGCGATTAGCACACAGTTAGTTTTAAGCGCTTTAGGCACTGCCTTGGGATTCACTAATATCGCCAACTCTGGCTCACCTCGCACCGATGCTGGCGGTGTTGGAATAGCAGTGGGAATTTGGGCGATCGTGAGCCTATTTATTTCGCTATTTGTCGGTGGTTGGGTTACTAGCAGCGCTTGTGGCTACATCAACCGCAAAACCGCTACGCTGAATGGAGCAATTTTGTGGGCGACTACTCTCGTCTTGAGTGCGCTGTTACTCGCTAGCGGTGTTTCTGGTGCTTTTGGGCTCGCTTTAGGCAACAGCGGTAATATTGCTAGTCAAGCCCAACAAAGTGGCATATCTATTCCTGGGACACCCAATGCTTCAGGTCAAACAGGGGGGAATCAGGCACCCAAAATCGATGCTAAAACTACCAGAGATGTGGCTGGCAATGCTGCTAAAGCGGGCTGGAGTTTCACGCTTGGCTCTTTACTAGGATTAGTTTCTGCGACGATCGGTGCTAGTGTAGGTGCTCGGAAACCACGTCCGTATACAACTGTTAACCCTTCGATCGAACCATAACTGCCGCTGGGTAACTACGATGACCAAACATTCACAATCCCCCGATCGATCTATTCCGCCCGCTCATGAAACTAACGCCGAGACACCAGAGATCGGTGGCGGGTTACCCGTAATCAAATATTGGGCGGAACACACCTTCTCACCGGAAGGTCCAGCGCTGTGGAAAACCCTATCCCATCATAGTGCTTGCCTCTCGTGCTCTTGGGGCACAGGCGGACAAAAAGGCGGTTTCACCAATGAGGCAGGTGAAAAAGTTCAACGCTGTATGAAAAGTGTGGAAGCTATTTCCGCCGAGCTGCAACCGGGGATAGCGCGGACTTTCTTCGATCGATTCAATCTGATCGAACTCCAACAACTCAATTCAATGGCAGCCGATCGGCTGGGACGTTTGAGTTATCCGGTAATTTTGCGAGCGGGTAGTACACACTACGAGCGGATTTCGTGGTCTGAGGCACTCGAGATTGCCATAGTTGCCTTGCAAAAACAGCCAGAACGGGTTCCAGCCGATCCCCGGGAGTGATGTGGCGTTATTTGTCGGGATTCAGAAGGTCTTAATCGATCGAAATCTGGTGGATTACGACTACTTACGCGCCCATACTGAGGGCTGGGAAGCGATTATCGCCCAGGCTCGATCGATCGACTGGGAGACGATCGTCGCGACTTGCGGTGTCTCTCAAGCCGAAATCGAAGCAGCAGCGATGGTGATCGGTACATCGCCCAAGGTGGTATTCGCTTGGGCGATGGGGATTACCCAGCATACTAATGGCGTGGATAACGTGTTTAGCATCTGTAATACGGCCCTACTGACGGGAAATATCGGCAAACATGGAGCGGGAGTGATGCCCATTCGCGGGCATTCCAACGTCCAAGGCTTTGGTTCGATGGGCGTTACCGTCCACCTCAAACAGGAAATTCAACAGGCATTAGAAAAGTTGCTCGGTCGCCCCCTCAGCCGCGTTCAGGGGTATGATACTCGATCGCTCATTGAAGCCGCAGATGCAGGGAAGGTAGATTCCTTACTCTGTTTGGGTGGAAATTTATATGCGGCTAATCCCAATTCTACTCAAGCAAAACGAGCCTTGGGTCAGATCGACACTGTGATTTATCTAGCTACCAAGCCAAATATCGGACATTTCCACGGATTGGGCAGACAGCAAACCTTGATTCTGCCAGTTTTCAACCGCTTCGAGAATCCTCATCGCACCACAGTTGAGTCGGGGAATAACTTCGTGCGGCTCAACGATCGAGGTTCTACCCACCTCAAAGATGCCGATCTCAGACCGGAAGTAACTTTTCTGGCAGAATTAGCTTATCGGCTCCACGGTGACAATCCGATCGAGTGGCGCAAACTGCAAGATCCTGAATATGTGCGCCAGTTAATCGCTAAAACCATTCCTGGTTATGAGCAAATCGGTAACATCGATCGAACTAATCAAGAATTTACGATCAACGGACACATCCTCGATCTACCGCAGTTCAAAACTCCTTCAGGTCGGGCGAAAATGATGCCCACGCCCCTACCAGATTTGACGCTACCGACAGCAGAGTCCTTCGGGATTCCCACTGATACTCAAGGGCTAGTATTGGCGCTGATGACTGGACGCAGTTACTCGCAGCACAATACCGTCGTCTATCAAGATGGCGATGAATATCGCGGGATGCCTCACCGTAATTGTATTCTGATGAATCGTCGCGATGCCGAATCGATCGATCTACCAGGGTAATTCTTCACCGTTAGCGTGCCAAAACGTGCCAGAATTTTGGAGATTTAATCGATCAATCCGCTCTAAAATTCCCTGCACCGACTCCGCCGCTGGAATACCATGATTTCTGGTCATCGGGGTACTCACCAATCCCGGATGGATAATTGCCACAGCAATCTGTCGCGGCGCTAAATCGATCGCCAGCGACTTACCAGCCATCGATAGTGCCACTTTCGACATCCGATAACCATAAGAACCACCCGAAGTATTATCATCGATCGATCCCATCCGGCTGGTAATTAGGGCAATCTTACCACCAGGGTTGAGATTGGGTAATAGAGCTTGAGTTACCCGTAATGCGCCTAATGCGTTGACTTCAAACTGACGCCGAATGCTCTCAAAATTAAGATTGTCGAGCGAATTGCGCTCCATCAGACCAGCATTATTGATTAACACATCAATCGTCATACCCTGCAATCGTGTGGCTAAATCGGTAATTGATCGATCGGATGTAATATCTATCCCCGCTTCGATCCGTACGCCCAATCGATCGAGAGTTGCCGAAGACTTTCGACAAACTGCGATCGCAGTTTGTCCTGCTGCGCGGACTTGTCGGCATAGCTCGCAACCGATGCCACCACTAGCCCCAGTAATCAAAAAAGTTGTCATAAGTACTAGTGTAAAATAAATTTTCTAGTTATTTAATTAGGAGTACACAATGAGTTTTATATCAAGAATAATCGATCTTCTCTCCTTGAGAGAATTACTTGAGCCAGGTAAAGTAGAACGTTGTGCCCCGATCGATCTGGGACTCTAACCAAATAGTTCCACCTTGGGCTTCAATAATTTTTTTGACAATTGACAATCCGATGCCTGTGCTATCTGTCCGATTTTGAGGGTTCACCGTCTGAAAAATGCTAAAAATTCGCTCGTGATGCTCTGGTGCAATCCCCGATCCATCATCGGCTACGCTAAATTCATACAGATCGCCGCGTTCTCGAACCGAAATGTGAATCGAGCCATCAGATCTGTCATGATGCTGAATGCCATTACCGATTAGATTTGCAAATACCTGGAACAACAGCAGGCGATTTGTAAATACGGTCGGCATTGGATCGATGTCGATGCAAAATGTCGGTGGCGGTGAGAGTGAATCGATCACCTCAGCTAGCAATCGCTCCACTAAGACTAACTTGATCGATCGATCCGTTTGTCCGAGGCGGGCATAGTCGAGCAATCCATCGATCGTCGCGGACATCCGATCTAATCGGCTCCGTAACATTGCCATTTGCTGTTGACTGGTGACTGTGAGCGAACCCTCTAAATCTTCTTCAATCCACTCAGAGAGATTGGCAATTGCTCGCAAGGGTGCTTTGAGATCGTGAGACACGATCTGGACAAAGCTGTCTAGCTCTTGATGGCGATGTTCGAGATTGGCTTGGGTGTGCTGGTACTCTCGTTCGGCGGCAATCCGTTGGATTTCGAGCCATTTACGTTCGTTAATATCTCGAAAGTAAATCCCTAAGCCCTCAGTAGATGGATAAGCATGAAGCTCGAACCAAGTGCCAATTAGCTCACAAAATACCTCAAAATGTACCGCCACTCGATCGGTCATCGCCCTGCGATATTCTTGCTCGACAGAATTATTCACCGACTGGGGAAAAACTTCCCAATGGGTTTTACCCAAAAATTCTTCAGGTGCTAGATCGACTAGTCGCTCGATGACTTGAATTGCCGCTGGATTGGTGTAGACGATCCGCCAATCGCGATCGAGACCGACATACGCATCGGTCATGCTTTCCCAGATCGTCGTAATTTGCTTGCTAGCTAACTGTAACTGCTCTTCACGGTGTCGCAATTGTAGCCGCAAGCGAGTATTCTCAATCGCGCCGCGCATGGTTGAGATCAATAGCTGTGGCGTAAACTTGTGCTTGGGCACATAATCTTGGGCACCCAGTTTCATCGCTCGAACCGCAATACTTTCGTCACCATACCCCGTCATCATCACGACAGGTGGACTACGATCGGCACTTCGCTCCGATAATGTCTCTAGAAATTTTAGCCCATCCCCGTCTGGGAGCAGATAATCGAGTAAAATAGCATCAATCTGTTTCGTACTACATAGTTTCATTCCCTCCGCCACCGATTCCGCTTCTAATAGCTCGTAAGCACAGCTTGAATCGGTCAGTAGGCAATTTCGATATAGCTCTCGATTTGCCGGAACATCTTCAACAATTAACAACGTGAAGGTGGGGAGATTCATCTGATTCACAACAAGTAATCTGTTGTGTCTGATAGGTGCGCGCAACTGATTTGGGCTGTGCCTCCATAACATATCAGATCTTAAATATTTTCACAATGTTACATGCACTAAAATTTACACCCAACCGATCGAGTGTAAATTTTGAAAATCGTACTACTTATTTAGGACTAGGATAGGCATTTGGCAGATCTTTACTTGACTCTGACTTTTTTCGCGAGCCTGAGAAGATAGATGCAGCTAAAGTTTTAATCAAAATATACAGAATTGGCACTAAGAATAAACTCAAAAACGTCGCTAATAATAGCCCGCCAAATAGTGCCGTACCCAACGACCACCGACTGCTCGCACCCGCCCCTTCAGACAGTACCAGCGGCAAAAATCCCAATAATGCCGCAAAGGAAGTCATTAAAATCGGTCGCAGCCGTTCCTCTCCGGCTTTAATTGCCGCGCGGGTGTAGCTCATCCCTTGCGCGTGGAGCTGATTGGCAAACTCGACTACTAAAATCGCATTTTTGGCAGCCAAACCGATCAAAGTGACCAAACCTACTTGGCAATACACATCGTCTACCACCTTCGGAAACAGACTATCTGCCATCACGATATTCGATCGCACCCAAATCGCGGTCATTGCGCCTAAAATTGCCAAAGGTACTGTTAATAAGATAATCAGGGGATCGACATAGCTCTCATACTGCGCCGCCAATACCAGAAAGACGATCGCGATCGCTAGTGCGAAGATTAGTGTAGTAGCACCACCAGATGACTTCTCCTGCAAGTAAGTACCCGCCCACTCGTAACCGTACCCTTGAGGTAAAACCTGTTTTGCCACCCGTTCCATCGCTTCGATCGCTTGACCCGAGCTGGCTCCAGGCGCTGGATTACCTTGAACTTTAATCGCTCGATATAAATTATAGTGCGAAATCGTTTTCGGGCCGACAAACGGGGTAATCGTTACCAGCGAATTCAACGGAATCATCGTCCCAGGATCGGTGCCCACAGCTTTAGACCGCACGTACAGTTTGCCGATATCATCAGGATTAGCGCGGAACTGACCATCGGCTTGAGCGTAGACTCGATATTGCCGTTGTCCTTGGACGAAGTTATTGACATATTGCGACCCTAAATAAGTTTGCAACGTCCCAAAGATTTGGTTAACATCGACATTGAGCGTCTTAGCTCGATCTCGATTGACCTGAATATCGAACTGTGGCGTATTCGCTGTAAACTGCGTAAATACCCGTTGCAATACTGGCTCTTTGTTCGCCGCTGCAAT
>JBJOOY010000277.1:0-3286 GCA_046051065.1 Cyanobacteriota bacterium | reverse complement strand
CTATGAATCTGGAAAAGTTGCAGGGCGGTATTTACATCAATCGTTGCCAAGCCTAGAATTTTTTGATGACCAATTTGAGTTGTGTGTATGCTCTCATTTACTCTTCTTGTATTCAGAACAGTTATCGCTTGATTTTCATGTTAATTCGATTCATGAACTTCTTCGAGTTGCCTCTGAGGTTCGGATTTTTCCCTTGCTTAAACTTGATGGTGAGCCATCCTCTTACCTTGAATTGGTTTTGGAAAATTTATCAAATAAAGGTTGTAGTGTACAAATTCAATCTGTTGATTACGAGTTTCAAAAGGGCGGGAATCGAATGCTGAGAATCAGTCGGCAAGCGATCGCCGCATAACAACCCCCTAGCCTCGATCGCCTAGATCGTCGATAATAACTGGATGGCGATCGAGATACTGCCGTTGGCATGGCAACTCTGAATCACTAGGTTCAGGTTAAAAATAGTTGCTGAAGATTGACAAATACTGTCGATGATATCTACATTTTTAAGTTACAGGCTTAATTGTTTAGGGAAGAGTATGGGTGACGCAAAACGACGCAAAGAGCAGGATCGAGTGCCATCTGATAACATGAAGCGAATTGTTCCATGGCTACCACTGACCACTGACCAATCAGAGGCATTTGTTAAAACCAGTACCAAGGGCGCTTGGATTGGAATTGGTTTACTGGTGTTTGCTTGGCTGATGGTGCGCTTAATTGGCCCTGCTTTAGGCTGGTGGCAAACTGTCGGGTAATCCGCAACGGCAATTAAGTACCTAAGCAAAATTAATTATATATTCAGTACCAAATTTTACGAAGATATTTTCCACCGCGTTAACTAGACTACTCCAACTCTCATAAGCATCTATTTCCATCCACTGATATTTAATAAATCGCCACAAAATTTCAATAATAATAAATAATGATATAATCTTAGCTCCTATCCCACATCCCCCAGCCATGCAATTCATCGATCTCGCAGAAGTAGAAGTAGAATCCGGCAGCGGTGGGGATGGGATGGTGACATTTCGCCGCGAGAAATATGTGCCCGCTGGGGGACCTTCCGGTGGCAATGGTGGGCGTGGTGGCTCGATTTACTTTACTGCTGTCGAAAACCTCCAAACCTTATTAGACTTTCGTTATAACCGTCGCTTCAAAGCCGAAAACGGGGTCAAAGGTGGCTCGAATAGTTGCACTGGCAAATCGGGTGAAGACTTAATTGTCGAGGTGCCCTGCGGCACGATGATTTACGATACGGAGACAGAAGAACTGATTGTCGATTTAGTCGAGCCAGGACAGACATTTAAAGTTGTTTCTGGTGGTAAAGGTGGCTTGGGCAACCAACACTTTTTATCCAACAGCAATCGCGCGCCAGATTATGCACTGCCGGGACAACCCGCCCAACAAAAGCGCATTCGCTTGGAATTAAAATTATTAGCAGAAGTTGGGATTATCGGTTTGCCAAATGCGGGTAAATCGACACTCATCTCCGCACTCTCAGCCGCACGTCCGAAGGTAGCTGACTATCCCTTTACAACGTTGATACCCAATTTAGGTGTAGTGAGAAAGCCCAGCGGTGACGGTACGCTGTTTGCCGATATTCCGGGACTGATTGAGGGTGCATCTCAAGGCGCAGGTTTGGGACACGATTTTCTCAGACATATCGAACGCACGCGAGTATTATTGCACTTGGTTGAAGCAACTGGGGCAGATCCCATCGATGCTTATCGGACGATTCAACAGGAGTTAACTGCTTATAGCGACTCTTCTTTAGCCATGCGTCCCCAAATTCTGGCGTTGAGCAAGATCGACGCGGTAGATGATGAAGAGATTGCGGAGATTGTCACAGTACTTAAAGAAGTCGCACAGCAAGAAGTATTTCTGATTTCGTCAGCAACTCGGACGGGATTAGATCCTCTACTTCAACAAGTTTGGCACGAACTCGATCGATTGGAAGAGATCAGAATTGCAGAGAAATTAGCATTGCAAAAAGTAACTGCTTATTAACGGCTTGTCAGAATCAAGAGAAATTCAATCGATCGGTATCCATCCTTCATCTTTGTTAAGATTGTAAATTTGGAGGATGCAAATCTGCCATAACAAGTAGCCTACGGATATTTTTAACACCCGATCGATTAAGATTGAGAGCATCGATTGTCGCTCTACCTGTTGGGGTAATGCCAACTGTTGATATATTAAGCTGCTGGAGCAATTCTGGCAGCGGAACTTGACGAAGTTGAGCCAGTGCTAACAGATGCTGTAATCGATTAGCATCAAATTGTTCGACGGTATCAGTGAGATCGAGCAGTTCTTGATATTCAACTGGTATCAAGGTTTCAGCTTGAAGTTTTGCGCGTAGATCGTTATATCGTTATATTTCACTTGATGATAAAGTATCGAGACGGCCTTGAGATCGTCACAAACCTTTCAGACGCTGATATTCCTGTAGGTACTGCGTTGATTAATTAGATATGCTCTCTCCAGATCGATCGAGTGATTGTTGTAAAAATACTGCCCATTCAGCCGCTAGCGGAATTTCGGTAAAGGGAATATCGATGACTGTCTTGTTGCTATCATCATCTAATTGAAAGTGAAGATTAATTTTCTTACCTTTGGTTGGTAAATTATCTAAATTTACTGCTAGATTGTCGATAACTAATTGAATTGAATTTACTCGATCGAGACTAAATATTTTAAGATTTATTGGTGCTGTTTTAGTCGGTTTACCCCAAGTAAGTTCGCGGTCTTTTAAGCCCATGACTGCATAAATATCATACTTAGATCGATCGAATTCCGCTGCCCACCGTTGATATGCTTCAATTTTATGATATTCATCATAGCCTACCTTTGCTAACCAGATAAACATTCCCAATAATGGGAGCCACATTAAACCGCGTTCCATATAATTATTATTTGTATTATGATTAATTGAAGTAGCTGATTATCTACCCACATAGCTCATCAGCCAAATCGAAATTAGCAGTGACAGCTTGAACATCGTCTAAGGCTTCGAGAACTTCTACTAACTTGAGTAACTGCTTACTTTGCTCTGGATCTGTCACAGTAACTGTAGTCTGAGGAACCCAGCGTAATTCGGCATCGCTGACTGTAAAACCCTGAGTCGTCAATGCGGTAATCAGATGTTCGAGATTAGTGACTTCAGTAAATACTTCCGCGCCAGGATTTTCTGCATCATCCAGCAAGTCATATACATCCGCACCGCCAGCTAAAGCCGCCTCTAACAGTGTATCCTCATCGATATCCCCCTCGATCGCACACACCCCTTTCTGGT
>JBJOOY010000276.1:0-3132 GCA_046051065.1 Cyanobacteriota bacterium | reverse complement strand
CGATCCCACCATCCACACCCTGACAGATGCTCAACGAGCGAGCCTGAAAGCGAACATCCAACTGTGTCGGGATGCAATTATTTTCTTCACCGCCACTGGAGCCGCTCGTGGCGTAGGCGGTCATACAGGCGGTCCATACGATACCGTACCCGAAGTAATGATTCTCGATGCCCTCTTCCGTGGCAATGCCGAAAAGTTCGTGCCGATTTTCTTCGATGAAGCCGGACACCGCGTTGCGACTCAGTACTTGATGGCAGCATTGCATGGTGAATTACCGATCGAAAAGTTGGTACATTACCGTGAAGCGCATTCCCACCTCCCTGGACACCCTGAATTGGGCTTTACGCCTGGCGTGAAATTTAGTTCCGGTCGATTGGGTCACATGTGGCCGTATGTTAACGGTGTGGCGATGGCAAATCCTGGCAAAATTGCCTTCTGTCTTGGTTCTGACGGTTCGCAACAAGAAGGTAACGATGCTGAAGCTGCACGGTTAGCTGTAGCGCAAAATATTAACGTCAAACTGATTATCGACGATAACGACGTGACGATCGCCGGACACCCTTCAGATTATTTACCTGGGTTTACCGTAGCTAAAACCCTTGCCGGACAAGGAATTAAGGTCTTAGAAGGGAATGGGGAAGATCTTGACGATCTCTATCGGCGTATTTGTGAAGCGATCGCGACTACAGGACCCGTTGCCGTCGTCAACCATCGTCCGATGTCCGTCGGGATTGAAGGAATCGAAGGCTCTACCCACGGGCACGATGTTATTCCCGTCAAAGCAGCACTAGTTTATCTCGAACAACGTGGCTTGACTGATGCAGTGGCATTCTTAAAATCGATCGAGACACCCAAAAATCCCGATAAATTCACGGGTTCCGGCGATAAATGGGGTTCCAATCGCAACGTCTTCGGCGACGCGGTAGTCTCCGTGTTAGGCGAAATGAGCGAAGTAGAGCGCAAAGCTAAAGTCCTCGTCATCGATAGCGACTTAGAAGGTTCCTGCGGCTTGAAAACCATTCACGACAAGCACCCCGAAGTATTTATTCCCTCCGGTATCATGGAACGGGGTAATATTTCCGCTGCTGCGGGATTTGGGATGCAAACAGGCAAACAGGGGATTTTTGCTACTTTCGCCGCCTTCTTGGAAATGTGTATCTCGGAAATCACGATGGCGCGGTTGAATAAATCTAACTTACTCTGTCACTTCTCTCACTCCGGTATCGATGATATGGCAGATAATACCTGTCACTTCGGTATCAACAACTTCTTCGCCGATAATGGTTTAGAAGATGGCTATGAAACGCACCTGTATTTCCCCGCTGATGCTGCCCAAATGACCGCCTGTGTCAAATCAGTATTCCACAATCCTGGGATGCGGTTTGTCTTCTCCACTCGCTCTAAAACTCCGAATATTCTCGACTCGAATGGCCAGGATTTATTCGGTGGTGACTATAAATTTGTACCCGGGAAAGATGAAGTCGTCCGTGAAGGTACCGCAGGTTATATCATCAGTTTTGGCGATACACTATATCGTGCTGCTGATGCAGTAGAACGTCTGAATCAAGAAGGAATTAATGTTGGTTTAATCAACAAATCCACATTAAATGTCATCGATGAAGCAATGATGGCAAAAATCGGTAAAGCTCCCTTCGTCTTAGTAGTTGAAGCCTTCAACCGTCGGACTGGTCTAGGTAGCCGTTTTGGTTCCTGGTTACTAGAGCGCGGTTTGACTCCTAAATTCGCTTTCCTCGGTACGCATATCGAAGGTTGTGGCGGTTTATGGGAACAGTATCCTCACCAAGGTATCGATCCTAATAGCATCATGAGCAAGGTTAAAGAATTGATGAAGTAATCATTAAATCATTAAAGATTGACCTTGATGAGTATAACCCCAACTTCTTCAAAAAAAGTTGGGGTTTTATAGTGTTCATGACCGATCGATGTAAGATAAAATTATTGCAATACTAAGCTTTGAAAGTTGTGAAATTATATAAGATATTAATCGATCGACAAACATATCAAAAATCGATCGATTATCTCGATCGACTTAAATCTGGTAATATTGCCGGACAATATTTACAGGAGCAATTAAAAGACAAAAATGTTCTCCAAATATCGATCTCTGAATTTATTGAATTATTAGTGCAAACGAAACGTCCTTGTATCTTTGCCGAACGCGCGATTTATGGCAATGGAATAGATTGGAATCAATCTGAATTATCGATATTAGGCGACACCAATATTGCTACCCCAGTAACTGTCTATGACAACGGTAGACACTTACAGCCAGAAGTCCATATAGCACCATTTGCGGCAACCCTCATCTTTACATCTGGGGCATTACTACGCAATGGGCAAAATCTCGTACCTGCTGATTGGGAAGAAGTAGTTAGTAATGGAGCGTTAGATTCTGAGGCATATTATCGACTGTACGAGCGCAGGTTACTACCTGGATTTATATATATCGATCGAGTTGCGCAAGCTAACAATAACAAGGCATTGATCACTATCCCCGGACTTGGTTGTGGACAATTTTCAGGGATATTCAAAGGAAAGTTAGGTGAAAAATTAAAAAATGCTTTAATCAGATTAATTGAAACGCACGGTAATAGTTTCTCTCATATTAAAGCAATTTATTACGATCCATATTCAGAATGTGAAAATCAAAGAATGAAAATAAATGGAATTGACTTTCTTGTCAGACCATTAAATAGCGGCAATATTAGAAAACCTCAACTATGCAAGCCAGAAAGCTATGCAGAAATAGACAATGAATTTGACAATTGCGAACTATTTAGTTTTGTAGCCTGGGATCATGTTTCATGGCCTGGTAATGATTTTTATGGAGGTGCTAGAATGACTGATGATGGTGTTAAAGCCGCCGCAACTAATTTAATGGCAGTCATGACAGACATCGAAGGTAGATACGACCAACGCATAAATCAATACTGTCCACCAGCAGAATATTCAGATTGGGATGAGGTAGTTTCTAAAAACAAAATTCAGTTAGAAGTCAAACACAATTTGGTTATTCTGCCATGACTAGAAAAGTTGAAGTAGTTCCACATCATCCAAACTGGCATAGTGCTTTTGAAACTGAATCGAAACAAATTGCTGTTGGAATAGGCG
>JBJOOY010000275.1:0-3150 GCA_046051065.1 Cyanobacteriota bacterium | reverse complement strand
GTCATTACTTCGCCAACTGTTTGCCCTAAAACTTTATGTAAATCCCGATCGTGTTTGGCTGGATTTTGGAGGTAAATTACACTATCTAACAACATAATATATGGCGGTCGATCGAGTCCTTTCTCGCGCCACATTAAATCAGATTCTGAAATTACACCGACTAATTTTCCAGATTCATCGACTACTGGTAAACCGCTAATTTGGCGATTGACTAATATTTTAATCGCTTCAGATAGAGGCGTTGTAGGCAATACCGTCAGCACATCACGATTCATCAGTTCGGCAACAGTTTTTGGCATAAACTACCTCTACAATTTTGAATTATGATTGGCGATCTGATCGATTCTTATTCGATTAATACTAATATAACTAACTAAATGATAAATAATCCAGAGTATTGCAACATCTTCACCATTTTGTCGATCGGCAGAATTTACCTGTTTAATTATAAGTTAACAAACATCTGCGGCGACTGGTGCTCCCGTACTTATGGTGATAATTTAATATTATCGATCGCTGTATTTACCGCCTAACCCCTCTCTCAATCAGAAAATTAATTTTGCAAAAGTACTGAATATGAACCGAATTGGTGTGATTGGCGGTGGACAACTAGCCTGGATGATGGCAAGTGCTGCAACAGAGTTGGGGCTAGAATTAGTCGTCCAAACTCCACACGAGACAGATGTAGCGGTAAGTTTAGCTACTGCAAACGTACTAGCCGAAGTAGATAGCGTCGCAGCCACCGCAATACTCGCGGCTAAATGCGACGTAATTACGTTTGAAAATGAGTTTGTGAATTTAGCCCAATTAGGCAAATTAGCCGCAGATGGCGTTTGCTTTCGTCCCTCCTTGTCGGCATTAGCACCCTTATTAGATAAATACACCCAGCGATGTTATTTACAAAATTTAGGCTTACCAACTCCTCGGTTTGATATATTAGAGCAAGCTCAATTACCGCCTGGTTTTTCCTTCCCGGTGGTCGTTAAAGCCAGACGTAACGGTTACGATGGACAGGGGACATTTATCATCAAAAATAAATCTGCACTAGAAAGCCTTTATCATCGCTATCCAGACACGCCATTTTTAATTGAAGAATTCATTCAATTCGATCGAGAGTTAGCCGTCATTGCTGCTAGAGGTGTCACTGGTGAGATGGTTACCTATCCCATCCTCGAAACCCAACAAGTAGAACAAGTCTGTCGGCGGGTATTTACGGTGGGAGATTTGCCAGAGCAGATGACTGAGATTTGTGAATCGATCGCGACTAAACTATTAACTAGTCTAGAGGCGATCGGTCTATTGGCGATCGAGTTATTTGCCACACCCGAGGGGAAAGTATTAGTAAATGAAATTGCCCCCCGCGCGCACAATTCAGGACACCTAACGATCGAAGCCTGCGCGACTTCGCAATTTAGCCAAATTCTCCGTGCTGTGGCTGGCTTACCCTTGGGGAATACCGAACTTACCTGTGCTGGCGCAGTAATGGTGAATTTGTTGGGTTATGAAGATAGCGAGAGCGATTATTTAGCCCAACGTCAACAACTAGCTGCACTCCCGCATACACACGTCTATTGGTATGGGAAAACTGAATCTAGAATCGGCCGTAAACTCGGGCATGTGACGATTTTGCTCGATCCACTCGCTCCAACAGTGACAAAACACGATCGAAATAACCGACAGCAAGCTGAAGCTTTAGCCAGACAAGTAGAATCAATCTGGTATATGTGACTAAAATAAGAATATCCCAGTTAGAGTCGAACTTAATCGATCCGCAGATATTATTTTGTCAAATTCTGTTTTTGCTGACGAACATTTATTATTTACACCAGTATCACCCGATCGAGATGCAATTTCGACGATATTTGCTTTTCCAAATGAGTATACCGTCGGGATTACGAGTTTAGGTTATCAGGTTGTATGGGCGACATTAGCCATGCGATCTGATTTGGATGTTTCGCGGCTATTTACCGACGTGCATGAGCCATTACCGCGCTCGCCTGAATTAGTTGGTTTTTCGCTTTCTTGGGAATTAGATTATGTCAATATTCTGAACTTATTAGAATTTTTAGAAATACCGATTAGGAGTGAGATACGCAGCGATAACGATCCGTTGATTTTTGGTGGTGGTCCCGTCCTCAGTGCAAACCCCGAACCTTTTGCGGATTTTTTCGATGTAATTTTAGTTGGCGATGGTGAAGATTTACTCGGTAATTTTATCGATGCTTATCGGGAAGTTAGATCGGCAGATCGATCGACTAAATTGCACAGATTAGCGCAGGTACCAGGAATTTATATTCCTAGTTTGTATCAGGTTGAATATCAGGGAGATCGCATTGCCAGTATTACACCGATCGCTAGTAATATTCCTGCAACTATTACCAAACAAACCTATCGAGGCAATACACTTTCTGTCTCTTCAGTTGTTACCAAAAAAGCTGCCTGGGAAAATATTTTCATGGTTGAAGTCGTTCGGAGTTGTCCCGAAATGTGTCGGTTTTGTTTGGCAAGTTATCTGACATTACCATTTAGAGTTGCTTACGTAGAAGAGTCGCTAATTCCGGCGATCGATCGGGGTTTAGAAGTAACTAACAGATTAGGTTTACTCGGTGCCTCTGTGACTCAACATCCAGAATTTCCAACTTTATTAGAACATCTCAGTCAGCCTAAGTACGATGATGTGCGATTGAGTGTATCTTCAGTCCGGACGAATACTGTTACGGTGCAATTAGCCGAAACTCTAGCCAAACGCGATAGTAAATCACTGACGATCGCGGTTGAAAGTGGTTCGCAACGAGTTAGAAATATTGTCAATAAAAAGCTAGAAACTGAGGATATTATCAAAGCGGCAATTAATGCTAAAGCAGGTGGTTTAAAGGGATTAAAATTGTATGGAATGGCGGGTATTCCTGGTGAGGAATTAGCAGATCTGGATCTGACAGTAAAAATGTTAAAATCTTTGAAAAAAGCTGCGCCAGGATTACGGCTGACTTTTGGATGCAGTACTTTTGTGCCTAAAGCTCATACACCATTTCAATGGTTTGGGGTAAATAAAGAGGCAGAGAAAAGATTGAAATTACTTCAGAAAAATCTGACGGCGAATGGAATCGATTTTCGACCAGAAAGTTATAATTGGTCGGTAATTCAAGCATT
>JBJOOY010000274.1:0-3203 GCA_046051065.1 Cyanobacteriota bacterium | reverse complement strand
GCACATGCATACTTATTTTTGGATTGCGAATATGTTTAATTCCCAAATAATTTCTTGGCGGCTTTTTCGCTTCTTTCTTCCGCTGTTTCCATCACCTCAGCCATATTTTCGATCATTTCACCAGGATGATTTTCTAATACTCTGGTAGATAGCGAAATCTTGCCATTAGGTTCATCTAGCTCGATAATCATAGCCTTGACTTCTTGACCGGTCGTAAATATTTTCTCACAAGCTTCAACCCGATTTTGACTGATTTGTTTGATATAAATTAAACCAGTATTACCATCGAATTCCACAAAGGCTCCGAAGGGTTTCAGTCCGACAACGATCCCAGTAATTAATTGACCCTGTTCGAGTTGAGCAAAATTAGCACTTCGGGTAGCCTTACGTTGCGATAAAACTAATTTATTAGTTTCTTGATTTGCTTCAATAATTACTGCTGAGATACTAGTACCAACTAAGGCAGCATGGTCGCGCTCGACTAATTGCGATCGGGGAATAAAGCCGCGAATTCCTTGAAAGTTAACCGTTACTCCACCTTTATTGACACCAGTAACGCGCACCTGAATCGATTCTTTATTACTTTGGATATCACTAACTTGAGTCCAGGCATATTTAACTTGTAATTGACGCTTCGATAAAGTAACCTGTCCGTCCGCATTTTGTTCGCGAATAATTACAAATTCTTGCTCGTCGCCGATCGGTAATAATCCAGACAAATCTGCCGATTCATCTGCAGCAACTTCAGCCGCAGGCACAAACGCCAGCGATTTACCTTTAATGTCTACATAGACACCATCACTATCATAACTATGAATTTTACCCCGCACTATTTGGTCTTTCTCAAAATTGACCACTTCAGCATCTAGTGCTTTAGCAAAGTCATCCATCGAGAAAATTTCGGCTGAGGAAGTTTTAGTGGTACTCATGGGGATAGTGGATAGTGGATAGTGGGCCATAACTGCTTAAATAGCTCCTTAACATGTTGCCAAGCATCCTCAGTTGCAGTTGGATGATAACTACCACGTAAGTCGCAAGCAAAGCCGTGTCCGGCATCTGGATACTGCCAGATCTGGTGAGGAACTTGATGCTGGGTGAGTGCAGCCGCAATTTCGGTAATGTGTTCGGGGGGAATGCTAGCATCGTCCATTCCGAAGAACATATACATCGTACCCGCGATCGAGTCTGTTTTGCTCAGTGTTGGCTCTCCACCACCAGGGGTAAAGGTAGTAATCCCTCGCCCATAAAAAGAGGCTGTCACGGCGATATCGGGTAAGGTAGCGGCTAAATAGGCAACATGCCCGCCGAAGCAAAAGCCGATACAACCAAAGTTTGGTTTAACTTGCGGTAAACGCTTGAGATACTCGATCGCAGATCGAACATCTGCGGTTAATTCTGGGGCACTGGTCTTTTCTGCATGAGTACGTCCTAATTCTAACTCAGCCGGAGTATAGCCGACATCAAATCCAGGCGCAACGCGATCGAACAAAGCTGGAGCAATTGCTACATAACCCATGCTAGCAATTCGTTCGGTGACAGCGCGGATGTAAGCATTGACCCCAAATATTTCTTGGAGAACAATAATCCCTGGGAATTGACCAGATTCAGATGGTGCAGCAAGATAGGCAGATATTGGAGCCGAGCTGCGATCTCCTGTTGAAAGTTCGAGTTGCGGAATGTGTTGTGTTACTACTGGCAGTCTAGACATAGAGAAATAAGTCTAAATTAAGTCTAAATATTGTGCGATATTACTATCTAAAGACGATTGTCAAAACTAGCTAATCTTAGTAATAACAGTCAGACTATACCAAAGATCTCAAACTGATTGAGTGTTATCTTCGATCGTCTGGGTATTATCTAAGTATAAAAAGCGACTGGCGATCGAGCAACGCGACACCACAAACTGCGAGATTTGTTACGCGCTCGAAATTCACACTATCGTTGTTGAAGAAATTAGAGTACGATTCTGATGCTGTCAGATCGATCCAGAACCAAACTATTTTAATAGATATTTGAGGAGTTGCTAAATTGGCTATCGGTAAGCATCAAAATCGTACTCAGCGATTACCACCTGGGAAAATAATGTGGATCGCGATTGCCGCTATTTCTTGTGCAATATTTGTGATGTTACATGCAGTATTCGGTTATCTACCTGTAAATTTGGTTAATGTTGAGATCGGGATCGCCCAAACGGTCGATATGACAAGCAACATCGCCAGCAACAATCCGATGAACTTCGATGTTCCCAAATATTTCCAAGCAAAAATCATTAAAAGTTTACCATTAGGCAAACCAGACAAGGTCATTGCCCTTACCTTTGATGATGGCCCTTGGCCTGAGACAACTGAAAAGATTTTAGCAACTCTCAAACAAGAAAAGATCAAAGCCACTTTCTTTATGATCGGGCAGCCCTTAAAATCTTTCCCCGAAATTGGTAAAAAAGTATTAGCTGATGGTCATGTTGTTGCAAATCATACCATGCACCACTGGTACAAACAAATGAGTCCCTTGGTCGCCCAACGAGAAGTTGAAGATACTGCTAGAATTATCAAAGAAGTCTTAAATGTCGAGACTGATTACTTTAGACCACCTGGTGGCATGTTAAATAATGGTTTAGTCGCCTATTCACTCAGCCGCAATCAATCAGTTGCGATGTGGTCGATAGATTCTGGAGATAGTCGCCCTCTTCGTCCTACACCAGCCGCAATGATTGATACCGTCGTTTCACAGGCAACTCCCGGTGGAATCGTGCTGATGCATGATGGTGGTGGCAGCCATAACAATACAGCTAAAGCTTTACCTGTCATCATTAACAAACTTCGCGCCCAAGGTTACAAATTTGTCACCATTCCCGCATTGCTCGAATTAGCCTCTATTCCTCCAGAGCCTCCAGTTGCTAAGGGAACAGCCAATCCTCCGGCTGAGATAACTGTATCACCTGGTAAGGTATAGAGATCGAATCGATACTGTCATGGGAGTGGATGCGATCAAATTATTGACACGAACTCATAACTTTAAATTCAGAAATATTGCGCTCTTAATTTGGAGATTTAGTGATGACAGACCTCAAACAACAAAAATGTGTACCTTGTCATGGCGGTGAATCAGCGATCGCTCAGGCTGAAATTACCGCTTTTCAACCGCAGATTCCTAATTGGTGTCAATTTGAAGTCAATGGCGAACAGCGGATCGAATGCTTGTAC
>JBJOOY010000273.1:0-4969 GCA_046051065.1 Cyanobacteriota bacterium | reverse complement strand
ATTAGACCGAAACATCACTACCCCAGTTAAATCTGCTTTAGCAAAATTCTGATATTTAAAGTTACAGCTAATACACCGTTTCTCATTAATTAATTTACCCCGATCGGACATTTCAAATGCTGCTTGTTGGGCAATTTTCTGATTATTAGCAATTTGAGCGGGAGTTAGTTCGTCTGAATCTGGAAATATTAATGGGCGTAAAAATAGCCCCAGACTGAGTAAAAGTGTTGCGAATAATCCCCATTGCCACCATTTAATTTTTTGGGTGGGTGAACCGACGGTTGACTCAACAGTGGTTGACTCCGATTGTTCTTGTTCTAAGTGTAAAGCGACGATCGGATTATCTACACTCGCCGCATTGAGATATCGCCCCTGCTGATTTGGTTCGACCATTTTTTCTAACCAAGCGATCGTTTGGGGTGGAGTGTTTGCAGGTACTAAATGGCGAAACTGAGGACAATAACGATCGTTTAATAGATTTTGTGCTTGCGATGTCGGTGTGCCAGTAAGTAAACAAATGAGCGAAACACCTAAACTATAAATATCAGAGCCTGAAGTTAGTTTGCGATTAAATATTCGTTCTGGTGGAATAAATCCGGGTGTCCCTGGAATCGTTGGGGAACTAGGATCGGGATCTAGGCCAAAATCGACCAAATACACCATCAATTTGTGTTGATCGTGATTGACAATAATATTCTCAGGTTTGATATTCTGGTGAATGACGATCGGATGTAAATACTGGAGATACTCCAAAATATCTAGTACGGCATCGGCGATTAGTTTAAGATCCGATCGAGGAAGCTGACCTATTTCTGCTAGCGATCGTCCCGGTTGATACTCTCGTACCACACAAAACCCATTTGGTGTAGGGAAGGAATTAAGATAAGGAGGAATATTAAGATGATCTAATTGTTGTAAACGTTCGATTTCTGGTAGATAATCAGCATAATCTAAAGATGGTGCGTTAAGATTTTCTAGTATCTCCGCTCCACCATCTGGCATCGTGTGCCACTCTTTAATTACGACTAATCGATCGCCATGAAGATCTTTAGCTACATAAGTAATCCGTTCGCCATCCGCACGATGTGATAATTCTTCTAATACATGATAACCATGCATTGTCAAATCGGGTAAATCTAACTCGATCTTTTGTTTGCGCAGTGTCTTGGCACGAGAATTTGCCGATTTGGTAAGTGGGGAGTAAGAGTCTGACTCAATCATGGCGAATAGAGATCGGCCTTGGAGATGTTATGGTACTAACTATTTTAATCGATCTTTTCCGATTTCGACTCCCGTCATCTTACTCAATCTTAATCGTGATTTTTATAGTCAATGTTGGCAAGCTTGAGTGAGAGAAGTCACCGACAATTAGTGACTAAAAATTACGTTTTGCGGATGATGTAAATTTTATAACTTGCAATTTATTTACCCCTATCATTGCTCATGCTATCGTATCTCCGCATTCAAAATTTTGCCCTCATTGATGAGTTAGAACTTGAATTTGGAGCGGGGTTAAATGTGTTAACTGGGGAGACTGGTGCCGGGAAATCGATCGTTTTAGATGCGATCGATCTATTACTCGGTGGTAAAGCCAGCCTGCGGATGATTCGCACGGGGACGGATAAATCAACAATCGAAGGTGTGTTTGAAACTAACGATCGGCTCCGCCAATGGTCGATCGATCGAGAATTTGATGGATCCGACGATCGGACAATTATTTGCAGTCGAGAATTGAGCATCAATGGAACTAATCTCCGCTCGCGGATGCGGGTAAATGGGGCGATTTGTAATCGCCAGCTCGCGCAAGAATTACGCGAACTCTTAATTGAAATCACCGCGCAAGGGCAAACATTTCAATTGCTAAATACTACCTACCAACGAGAATTATTAGACTTGTATGGTGGTGCGCGGCTCCTCCAACAGCGAGAAATTGTTGCTAATGCCGATAGTGGCTATCAATCAGTCGATCGAGATTGGCGCGATCGACTAGAAAACGAACAGCAACGATTGCAACGCTTAGACTTACTTCAATATCAAGCCCAAGAACTCGCTCATGTCAATCTCACCAGCCCCGACGAACTAATTCACCTCGAAGAAGAACGCCAACGCCTTACCCACGTTGTCGATCTCCAGCAACAAAGCTATGCCGTTTATCAACTAATCTATCAAGATGATACCGGCGAATCGATCGCCGTGGCCGATCTGTTAGGTAAAGCTGAATCTACCCTTTCTGACATGGTAGAAATCGACTCCAGCCTGCAATCTACCCTCGATCTTGTCAGCCTCGCCCTCTCGCAAGTGACTGAAGCCGGACGGGAAATTAATTATTATGGCGATGCGCTAGAAGCCGATCCCGAGCGATTACTCGAAATCGAAGAACGGATTCGCACGCTCAAATTAATTTGCCGTAAATATGGCCCCAGCTTAACCGAAGCGATCGAACATCAACTATCGATCGACACCGAATTAACCCAGCTTACAGGCTCAGGTGTATCCCTAGAAGAGCTAGAACAGCAAGCTCAAAACCTCAAAACTAAACTAGCTAAAGCCTGTCATCACTTAACTAACCTGCGTCAGCAAGCCGCGATCGATCTCGAACAACACCTGATCCGCGAACTCAAACCATTGGCGATGGAAAAAGTTCAATTTCAAGTCGAAATTACGCCCCAATCACCAACTTCGATCGGTGCAGATCGTATCGTTTTCCTGTTTAGTCCCAATCCTGGCGAACCCCTCCAATCCCTCGCTGCAACTGCATCTGGTGGGGAAATGAGCCGTTTCCTCCTCGCACTTACCGCTTGTTTCTCGCACCAAGATGGTGTGGGTACGCTAATTTTCGATGAAATTGATGCTGGTGTCTCAGGCAAAGTCGCTCAAGCGATCGCGGGTAAACTCCACTACCTGAGTCAATTCCAACAAATTCTCTGCGTTACCCACCAACCCCTAATCGCCGCAATGGCCGATCGTCATTTCCGCGTTACTAAAGAAACAATCGATCGATCTGTTACGGGGAATGGTAGCTCGGCGCATACCACCGAACGCACGATCGTGCGGATTGAAGAACTACAATCTCAACACCAACGCCGCGACGAAATTGCCCAAATTGCGGGCGGACAATCAGCTCAAGAAGCGATCTCTTTTGCCTCATCTTTGTTGTCTCAGGCAAAAACTAGCAAGAAAGTTGCCAAACAGCACGATCGAGTCAGTGCAAAAAATACCAGTGATGGAAACGATCTCGCAAGCGGACGTTGAGGAATTTGGGTTTCAGCTTTACCCTATTCCCTATTCCCTATTCCCTATTCCCTATTCCCTATTCCCTATTCCCTAAATTTACCGACAAGGCTGTCCGGTAGCTCGATCGAATGGGATTGGACTAGGAATTGGACTACCAACTACCGAAGTCGTACAACTAGACTGAATCGAGTTGGAATAAATATTCTGCTGTTGAAAAATGACTGTCGGCTTGCGGTTATGCTGATAACGGTGAGAAGTAGATCCGTTATCATAATAGCGATCGGTTGAAGTTGTGATGGAATTATTGCTGGGATATAGGGTTGGGCTGATTTGAGTTGTCGTGGTAGTCGTCGTTGTCTCGGTAGATGGTACATAGATCGTCGTTGACGAATAACCACCCGGCGGAAACCCTTGATTGACAACAGTTTGTGCTTTAACAGATCCTGGTACGAGTAAAGCAATGGCTGTAGTCGCGATCGCGGCTAAATAAACTAAATATTTCATAAATATTATTACCTATAGCTAAAAAAATGTCGATTTATACCCTCTTACGATCGATTCACCCTGTAATTATTTTAGCGCGATCAGGGTAATCCTTCGCTCGATCGCTAACGATATATACGTTCTTCTACTGACAAACTAGCTCCTTTGCCAGCTAAGATGCGGGAATATCGATCGGATGGGGTGAGATTGAGCTGAAGGGATTGATAATAGCTTGTCAGAGAAAAAACCGCTAAGATCGAAAAATAGCGATCCCGTAAGACAGAAAACAAGAGTATATGCGTCTAATTTTGATGACTGGTAAAGGTGGTGTCGGGAAAACCTCAGTCGCCGCTGCAACTGGATTGCGCTGCGCCGAGTTAGGCTATCGTACCCTCGTGCTGAGTACCGATCCCGCCCACTCCCTCGCCGACAGCTTTGACATGGAAATGGGGCACGAACCGCGCGAAGTTCGTCCCAATCTTTGGGGTGCTGAACTCGATGCGTTGATGGAGTTAGAAGGAAATTGGGGCGCAGTCAAACGTTATATCACTCAAGTTTTGCAAGCCAGAGGACTAGAAGGCGTTCAAGCAGAGGAATTAGCGATCTTACCAGGGATGGATGAAATCTTTGGATTGGTGAGGATGAAGCGGCATTATGATGAAGGAATCTATGATGTACTAATTATCGACTCTGCACCGACGGGAACTGCGCTCAGACTACTGAGTTTGCCTGAAGTTGGCGGTTGGTACATGCGTCGCTTTTATAAGCCGTTGCAGGCTGTTTCTGTTGCCCTCAGACCTTTAGTAGAGCCGATTTTTCGACCGATCGCGGGGTTTTCTTTACCGAATAAAGAGGTGATGGATGCGCCTTATGAATTTTATGAGCAAATTGAGGCGTTACAAAAAATATTGATGGATAACACCATTTCCTCGGTGCGATTAGTGACTAATCCCGAAAAGATGGTACTGAAGGAATCCCTCCGCGCCCATGCTTATTTGAGTTTATATAATGTTTCGACAGATCTGATTATTGCCAATCGGATTATTCCCGCCGCAGTCACCGATCCATTCTTTAAAAAATGGAAAGAAAATCAAGAAAAGTATCGTCAAGAAATTCATGCAGATTTCCATCCACTCCCAGTCAAAGAGATACCTCTATATGCTGAAGAGCTATGTGGGATTGAGGCATTGGAACGATTGAAGGAAACTTTATATGGAGATGAAGATCCCAGTCAGGTTTATTATAAAGAAAC
>JBJOOY010000272.1:0-4365 GCA_046051065.1 Cyanobacteriota bacterium | reverse complement strand
CGATCGAGTAGAATCTGTCTTAGTTGAAGAACGCAATGCTAAAAATCCCGATCAAGTATTAGGTAGAACTAGGGGCAATCGATTGACCTTTTTTAATGGCGATATCGATCGATATCGCGGTAAAACTGTGCCCGTTAAAATTAATGAGGTTCGTGCTTTTAGTCTGACAGGTACAATGCTAACGCCTAATTTAATTGCCGATCGGTGATTCGATTCAAAGTTTTAGTGAAAGACGATTAAAATCTATCGATCGAACTGGATTCCCGATCGAGTATTAAGAGATGTGGAGAAATAGCTAATGGTCGCAAATGTAGATTTTGTTGATACCACTTTGACGATCAATTTTAAGTCAGTTCCTTTAACTGATGATAACTTTTACCAACTATGTGCCGATAATCCCAATCTGCGGATCGAAATTAGTGCAGATGGAGAACTAGTAATTATGCCCCCAGCTTTCGGCGAGACAGGCGAACGTAATTTCGATTTAATCGGTCAATTATGGGCTTGGAATCGTCATGCTAAATTAGGTCGAGCTTTTGATTCCTCAACTGGTTATATTTTGCCAGACAAATCAAAATTTTCGCCAGATGTTTCGTGGATCGAAAATTCTCGATTGGTAGGGGTGAATTTAAATCAGTTCATCCCGATCGCGCCAGATTTTGTGATTGAATTGAGATCGACTAGCGATCGATTATCAGCGTTACAAAAAAAGATGCAGATTTATCAAGTCAATGGTGTCCGGTTAGGTTGGTTGATTAATCCGCAGGAGCGACAGGTTGAAATTTATCGGTTAGGCCGATCGATGGAGCTGCTAGCATCCCCGAGCGTACTAGTAGGGGAAGATGTGCTGGTGGGATTTAGCCTAGATTTAACTACTATTTGGTAACGAATCCTAGAGAAAGTTTACCCAGCAGCAGAACTTTGAATGAAGTCATCGGGTACTCTTAAAGAGACGGTGTATCGATGTAAAGCTAAATGCTGACTCTCAAAAATATTCTCTCAGTTTTACTACTGTTTATTCCCATTTCGATCGCTGGTCACTTTTTAGACTGGGGCGAACCGATTGTATTTATCACTTCTGCGCTAGCCATCATCCCCCTAGCAGCCTGGATGGGTACAGCAACTGAAGAAATAGCAGTCGTAATGGGTCCTGCCCTGGGCGGGCTGTTAAATGCCACATTTGGGAATGCGACGGAACTGATTATCGCCTTGGTAGCTTTAAATGCTGGCTTGATGGATGTCGTCAAAGCAAGTATTACGGGGTCGATTATCGGTAACTTGTTGCTGGTGATGGGATTTTCGATGCTGCTAGGCGGGTTGAAATATAAAGAACAAACATTTCAACCAATCGTCGCGCGGGTAAGTGCTTCGAGCCTGAATCTAGCCGTGATTGCACTATTATTGCCCACAGCAGTAGAGTACACTTCGGCTGGCATCAATGCGGAGGCAATTCAGAAACTTTCGATCGCAGTTTCGATCGTGTTGATTGGCGTGTATGGGTTGACACTGCTATTTTCGATGAAGACTCACACTTACCTCTATGATGCTAGCTTCGACGCAGATTCACACGAATTGGCAGACGCTAATCTCGCTGGCGATGAAGAAGGTAAAGTTAATTTACCCCTATGGATTTCGATCCTATTGGGTTGTACTTTATTGGTTGCTGTCGAATCAGAATTTCTCGTCTCTACTCTAGAAGTTGCCACCAAACAATTAGGTTTGACGGCGTTATTTACAGGCGTAATTCTCGTACCAATTATCGGTAATGCTGCCGAACATGCAACAGCGGTAACAGTGGCAATGAAAGACAAGATGGATTTATCCGTGTCTGTGGCGTTGGGTTCGAGTTTACAAATTGCCTTATTTGTTGCCCCAGTTTTAGTATTAGCTGGTTATATCATGGGACAACCGATGGATTTAAACTTCAATCCATTTGAATTAGTTGCGGTTGCTGTAGCTGTCTTAATTGCTAATTCGATTAGTTCTGATGGCCGTTCTAATTGGCTGGAGGGCTCGTTATTATTAGCAGCTTATCTGGTCTTAAGTTTAGCCTTTTATTATCATCCAGCAATTCAAGGGATTGGTTGATAAATAATAATTAGACTTATCTAGTATTCAGACTCGATCGACTAATATCGATCGCTTAAATTTTACCCCGATTTTTAACTTGCAGTTGGTACTTTATCATGATGAATAATACTTTCATTAGACTAGCGGTCGCGGCGATTATTTCTACGGCTGCGATTCCTACTACCATCCACTCAAGCTTGGCCGCAGATCCTAACCTGAGCGAGATTTTAGCAGGTAAAACTGTCCCTAATACCATTAAAATTAAAGACTTAACTCCAGAATGGCGTGCTCTAGGAACTAGCGGACAATTTGAATTTAGCAATACAATTCAAACAATGTTCTCATCATTTACTGGTGGAAATTTTAACACTAGTTACTATACTAGAGGTCAGACGATCGCGTTAGCTGGTGAGACATATATGGTGGCTTATAGTCTGCAAGAACAACCAGATAAAATTACCAGTGAGACGACATTAGGACTTTCATTATTAAATCTGAAAACAATCGGTAGTTTGAATAATATCCGGAGCTTTAATTTAACAACTGAAACTGCTTTACTAGAGAAACAAGCGCAAGGTGCTCGATCGATGCTAGCATTACCCAAAATGACATCAAATGAATCAACCGAGCCAAAATCAACAACAGTAACACCTCAAAAAACTAAGCCAAAACGTCGTCTTCATAAGTAGTTAATTCTGGACGATCAAGTCGAAATTGCACTCAAAAAAAGGGGGAAGTGTAGCTGTTAATACACTTTCCCCCAAATTCCAGAGCGCCGATTTGTTATGCTGCTTGTGGTTGCATTTGGGGTGAGAATTGGAACATTGAATAAACTACATTCCGGCGAATATCGGTCATCATTTCCAAGAACATCTCGTAACCTTCTTGTTTGTATTCAATCAGTGGATCTTTTTGGCCGTAACCGCGTAATCCGACAGACTCCCGCAGAGCATCCATCGATTGGAGATGCTCCCGCCACAGGGTATCGATTTGTTGAAGGATGAAGAAACGTTCCGCTTGGCGCATTAAACCAGGTTGAACTTTATCGATCTCAGTTTCCTTGAGATCGTAGGCACGGCGCACTTCTTCGCGCATGAACACCTTAATTTCGTCATAGGTCATATCATCGATTTGGGCTGGAGTTAAATCTTCAAATAGATTGACAAATTCTCGCGATTTGGCCACTAAACCTTCAATATTCCATTCTTCTGGTGGTAAGTCAGGTTCGACGTAAGCAGTGACGATATCATCCATCGTCCGCTCGGCGTATTTTACTACTTGTTCCTTGAGGTCTTGACCTTCCAAGACGCGCCGACGTTCGGCGTAGATGGCGCGACGCTGATTGTTCATCACTTCGTCGTATTCAAATACCTGTTTGCGGATGTCGTAATAATAAGTCTCGACTTTTTTCTGAGCACCTTCGAGGCTATTTGTCAACATTTTAGACTCGATCGGCATATCTTCTTCCACGCGGAAGGCATCCATTAAGCCACTGACTCGATCGCCACCGAAGATTTGCATCAACGGATCCTTTAAACTGAGGAAGAACTTAGTGGAACCTTTATCGCCCTGACGACCCGCCCGACCGCGCAATTGGTTATCTACCCGTCGCGATTCGTGGCGTTCGGTACCGATGACGTGTAAACCACCGTTAGTTAATACCTCTTCATGCTCGACACTGGTAAACGCATCATATTCCCTGCGTACGGCTTTATAAGAATCGCGCAGTTTTTGGACAGCTTCAATGTCAGTGGGGGCTTTCTCGCAGGCTACAGCGATAACTTCCTCGGCATCGAGTTCGGGTAAACTGCGTTCGCCGTAGTGTTTGACGGCAAAAGTTACGGCATCTTTTAGCAGCGCTTCAGTCTGTTTGGACAGAGCGGTGGGAAAGATACTGGGGGAAGCTTTCCAAGTTTTAACCTTTTTCCCAGGGGCGAAACCTTGTCCCGAAGCTTTGCCCTGTTGAGCGGCGGCGACAGTATTCGGACTGAAATCGCCATCATCTTCGGGTGCGACGATGCGGGGCATGAAAAACTCTCGCAGTTTGAGTCGCGCCATATAGTCGGAGTTACCACCTAAGATGATATCTGTACCGCGACCTGCCATGTTAGTAGCGATCGTTACGGCACCTTTACGTCCGGCTTGAGCGACGATTTCTGATTCCCGCTCGACGTTCTCTGGTTTAGCGTTGAGCAGTTGATGGGGGATTTCAAGTTGGTTGAGGAGTCCGGAGATGATTTCAGATTTCTCAATACTAGTAGTACCGACGAGTACGGGTCGTCCGGTATTATGCAT
>JBJOOY010000271.1:0-5540 GCA_046051065.1 Cyanobacteriota bacterium | reverse complement strand
AGGGTTTGAATTTCGGTTAAAGTCGGTGCAGCGATCGATTCATCCCCAATTGTATTCAACCACAATAGATACTCAATATTTCCGGCTGGACCTGTAAGTGGCGACCAAGTTAAACCGCGATAGTGCCAATCTAACGATCGAGCGGCTGTTAATACGCCCGAAATTGCCCCTGCTTGGGCGGATAAGTCTCTCACCACTCCACCCTTGCCGATCGCTTGTCTACCGACCTCAAACTGCGGTTTAACTAGCAATAAGAGTTCTTTTGGCTCTGTCAATAACAGTTTTAATGCTGGTAAAATTTTAGCGATCGAAATAAAAGAGACATCTACCACCGCGAGATCTGGGAGGGTAACGGGATAAATGTCTGATTTAGGTTCGCCATAGAGTTCGGCTGGTTGCAAGTAGCGAATATTCGTCCGTTCGCGCAAAATTACCCGATCGTCTGTCCGAATTTTCCAGTCTACTTGTCCGTAGCCAACATCAATTCCATAAACTTGCTTTGCACCAGCTTGCAAGAGACAGTCGGTAAAACCGCCAGTAGAAATACCTGCATCTAAGCAGATTCGATCGAGTGTAGCAATCTCAAACAGATCTAACGCCTTGGCTAATTTTTCCCCACCGCGAGATACAAACCGCGCCCTGGCTTTAACTTCAATCTTTGCTGCGATCGAGATATCCGTGCCCGATTTATCTACTACAACACCATTGACTCGTACTTCGCCTGCCTGAATCAAGCGTTGTGCTAATTGGCGCGAATTACACAAATTGCGTTCTACTAGTAGTAAATCTAGACGTTGTTTTTTCAAGCAGTGAAATAATTAGGATGTAGGGAATTCTGATCGTCGATCTTCTATAATGATTAGAGCACCCGATCGTCAAATTAGCGAAGGGGGAACTTCTAGCCGATTGCTTCGTCAAAATCTAGTAGGCGATAATGCGCAGTGTGCCATAGTTGCCATAGGTAAGATTCTACTCGATCAGGTAATTGCGTGATAAAGATTCCTTCAGCATTATCTGCATAGGTACTATCAGCATAAGTAGAAAGCCAATACCCAGTGAGTGTAATTTCCAACTGGTCGAAATCGCACCGATGAACCGTCACATTTTTTACGCCCTCTCGATCCAAATAAAAATTAATTGTACTAGCTTCGCAAATTAGATCTGGAACCAGAAAAGTTGCTCTTTCCACAGTAGTTGATAGAAACTCACCCATGGACGCTGCAAACCTCTGTCGTTGCTTGACCCAATCTGCTAATTCGACATTTAACAATTCTAAATATAGAGGTGCATCAGTGTAGATGAGTTTCAACATAAATTTATTTGTATATATAAATATTGATTTTAATGAAACAATTTATCGAGATTGATCATCATTAGCTATCAGCAATAGCTTACTGCTGTAGCTTATAAGAAAATTGTGAGGAAATTGTGAGGAGCGGCAACAGGTTGCAGTGCTCATTGCTATAAGCAGATTCACTAGCTAATTAACTGATTCCGGAAAAATACTGGAGATTTTTTAGCGCAAGCAAGAATTATCTAAATGATCGCTAATTGCTGAATAATTAATAAATTTGGGAAAAAGATTGCAATTTTCGGCAAAAAATACTACAGTAAATACACCACCCTGTCTATTCAATTTTCGGAGCAATCTCAATCATGCATACACTTAAACGTACGCCCACTACAGAGATGGAAGTAACTAGCATTCGTCTAGAGCGCGAACTCAAGGAGCGGCTTAAAGAAATTTCTGGCCATCAAGGCTATCAAGCATTGATCCGTGAAGTTTTATGGAAATATGTGCAGCAAAAATCCGGTGATTATCGTCATCGTTTTACTCCTGAAGATATCCGAGCTACCGTTGCGGCTACAGCCAATGGAGAGGAGCGTTGTGGCATTACTGGTAAAGTTATCAATGCTAATGAACCAATGTTGTTGGGGTTGACTAGCACATGTGATTTTATTCCACTCTCGCTTGATAGTCTTACTGCTGTTGTCCCAGAACCAGCAGCATAAAACATAGCTCGGGGTTAATTAACCCCGAGCTATTTCTATCAGAATTATATGATGGCAACTATACATAAATAGTTGCCAATTTGCTTTAAGTAAAAATTGCCAGTCTTGCGATAAAATTCCGATTGATCGACAGAATCATGCTTTATACCGATTGTTTTTAGAGATCTTGTTCGCTAATTTCACGAGTCATATGGTCGAAGGGTGCATCGATACAGCTAGTATCGGCAATACCAGTTGCAGCGACTCGATCCTTGACCAAATCTTTCATAATTTGAATCCCGCGCACTGTAGGCGCGATCGGCGTACCTAATGAATTATAGGTCTCCCGCAAGCCTTGGAGCACGCGCTCGTCTAGTACGTTAGTATCGCCTGCCACGATCGCGTAGCTAGCATAGCGGAGATAGTAATCCATATCCCGCAGACAAGCTGCATACCGTCGGGTTGTATAAGCATTTCCACCAGGACGGATTAATTCTGGTAATTCTTCAAATAACTGCGATCCAGATTGTCTGACGATCGCGGCTGCATTAGCATTAATAACGCCAGCAGCGGCAATTCTTGCAGCACCAGTAGTAAAGTAAGATTTTAAGCTGTCTAGCGCGTTCCGATCTAAATAACGACCTGTAATGTCGTAAGTTTTAATGAGATTTGTTACAGCATCCCGCATGAGATAGCTCTCCCAACAATAATTTTTTTATCAGTTCATCAGTATCGCAGAAAAATACACCGATGGGTGAGAGTTGCGTTACAATTCGCAATTGTATCTTGAGCTGTTAGCGGTGACGACCGTTGGCGTAGCCTCTCTATCGGAGAATCGAGAGCGGCTGACGCTCGGGTGCAGTTTTTCGACCACTCATCGCTCTGGACCATGGATTTAACAGATTGAATCCTATACCCGGCTGAGTAATTACAGTTAATTCTTCGGGATAACGCGGTTGGGGATCGCTGGCAAGAACGATCGGCGGTGCCATATATGGATCGTAGGCAATTACTGTATCGATCTTCCCTGGTTGGCGCTTGAGTTCGACTTTTTGCCCGGGACGATAAAGTGCGATTTCTTGTGCTTCGCTCCAGGTTATTTGCTCTGCCATTACTGCGATCCCCGTTATATTATCTATTAACTTTACTTATCAAAAGCCTAACTAAAATTATCTGCGAAAATTTAAAATTTGGTTAATTACGATACTTTTATTTAAGATTTAGTTCACCCCTACTAGACAAATTTATGGATGAATTCCCAGGTAAAATCGATCCGCCCTTTGCGTAACAAAGCTGGATCCATCCGCTCGGTAGTGTTGCAAGTCATTAACACCACTAACTTTTGCTGTAAGTGAATTCCCGCATCATCGATGACACTTTGATACAGAGTCCCGTCTAGTAAACTGAGGATATGTTCGGTTTTGCTATTGTCTTGAGCAGATTCGAGGGCGCGATTTTTGGCAAGGTTGTCAGCCTCATTAATAATCAAGCAAATTCGCTCTAAATAATTGGGCGGGACAAAATTTTCCACCGCATCGCGATCGAGGATAAAAATTACATATCCCAATGGCATCAGTACTTCTTTAGCGATCGCTTGCGTCCACACGGTTTTGCCAGTACCAGGCGCACCATTAATCAACACAGATACTCGATCTTCCTCAAGGATCGCTTGCTGAACGCGATCGCTAAAGCTCTGAATTTCGGCTGGGAACGAGTTAATTGGGTACTCGCTATGAATTCTACCTACGCGGCTTTTATACCCGCTTAAAATCACGGCTAGGTTGTAGGTAGCTTTATTAATTAACGGTGCTAAATCTTGAGCGCTGATCGTGTACTGGCGTTTGCCTCGTTCTAATGTTTCAACTTGCACCCAAATGTCGTATTCCTGCCAGTAAGCTGAGACATAGCCTAAGACTTCCAGCCGTTCCCAACTAGTAAATTGCTCTGGGGGATAGTAAAAGTACCGTTCCCAATAGTACTGAGTAATTAGAGTGGGTTTACCTAAGATATCTAAGATATTTTTGACGGTGGTTTCTTCTAGTCGATTTAGTACATATTCGATCGGAATACTATCGCGGCTGATTAATTGGACGATCGGCGTTTGCGCGACTAAAGTATCTTTATGACGACGATCTGGTGAAGCTGGTTCGGGGGTGATATAATTCCAGAATTCGTTAAATTCATACTGAATATTATCTGAAAATACATTCAAGATATTTGCCCACCAAGAATATTGCCTGCGGCTGACAGCATCAGCAAGATCGCTCAATAAGTCAGCAGCTCGCCTAGTCATGTTCCAAGTATCATTAATCGCTAGGCTGGCAAAAAACTCTAAATCTAAATCTCGATTTAGCGGTCGCCAGCCTAATGCTAATAGTCCTTTATTTTGGACATTATTACCTTGGTTAAAATCACCGAATCCCATATTAATTTTAGCTCCTAAAAATTTGCTTCGATCTCAAATACGATCGCAGAAGTAGGTCGGATAAATTGGATAAATTTGACGAAATCGATTTTTTACTCTAGGAGTTGAAGATATTGAGGTGAACGCAATCGACTAGCCAAACTCCATTATCCGTCAGATAAAAGTCATGACCATCATGTGTCATAGCATTAGTATCGATCGCTAATACGACGCTTTTGCCATGTCTGGCGCCTACCTGTGCGGCAATCTGCCAATTTGTAGTGAGGTGGACGTGATGACGAGACATTTTTTGCAGTCCGATCGCCAAAATATTGGTTACGGCAACGATGGAAGTGCCGTGATAAAGAGTTGGCGGAATCTGAGCTGTAAGTTGTAAGTCTACCTCTGTAGAATGCCCCTGATTGGCACGAATTAGTAAACCGGAAAGATCGAAAGCAAATCTTTGTTTATCATTAGTGATGACTACTTGTTGTAAGTCAGACAGACTAATCTCAAATCCATCTTTTGCTGCTGCTAAGAGCAAATCGTTAACATTAACCCATCCACCTGGGAGGAGTTGTAGTCCTAGACGTTCTGGTTGATGGCGCAGGTGTTTTGACAGGTATTTGCTAATTGTAGCGTAGTATTTAATACTTTTTTGATCGCTAGTCATAATATAGTTTAAAGATATAATAGTTAAAATTCTCATAATTGCGATAGTCGATCGATAGTGCCTATTTCGGCGATCAGGTGAGACTAATCGAGAGTTTCACTATTTAAGTAACAGTCAATTTTCTCATTGATGTTTTTACCAGAGATTAAGAAATTACATACTTCGGTTGGGACTGAATCGATCTGGCTTAAAATATAATCGAGATCGTCTCTGGCGATCTTGATCGTACCCAAATAAAAACTGCTGTGACTACTCAAGATTTGTTAACGCTAGTATTGTTACTCTGTCCGGGGTTAGTTTTATCGGTGGCCATTATGCTCACCTTCGCTGCGGGTGGATGATTGGCGAGCGGGTTAAAGTGATACATTTGGGCATTACCTCGATCGAGCGGTTCGGTGCTCGATCGCTCTGCATTTAGAGCTTACTGATAAAGACTGTGAGGATCGGGGCATACTAAAGATCGAGTGCTAA
>JBJOOY010000270.1:0-5254 GCA_046051065.1 Cyanobacteriota bacterium | reverse complement strand
ATTTAATTCAGTCTGACCATCTACCGTATTGATTTGGATATGGCTGCCGAGAATAGCTTGAAGATAACTAATCTTCACTTGAGAGAGAATATTAATTCCTTCGCGGCGAAATTCTGCATGTTCGTCAACATGTAAGTATACATACAAATCGCCTGGTGGTCCACCACGCAAGCCTGCATCGCCCTCTTTACCAATGCGTAGTTTTGTACCGTTATCGACACCTTTAGGGATGGTAATTTTGAGTTTTTTAGTTTCCTGTTTGCGTCCGGCACCATTACAAGCTTCGCATTTATCTTCGATGACTTGACCTTCACCGTTACAGGTAGGACAAACAGATACTTGGGTAAAGTTACCAAAAGGAGTTCGAGTATTGCGACGGACTTGCCCAGCACCGCCACATGTGCCGCAGGGTTGGGGTTGGGAACCAGGTTTTGCCCCTGTACCTTTACAGGGATTGCAAGATTCGAGGTGGGGAATCCGAATTTCCTTTTCGCCACCAAAGATTGCTTCATGGAAGTCTAGCTTGAGATCGAGGCGGAGATCTTCGCCTCGGGTGGGACCACTCCGACGGCGAGTAGTCTGTTGTTGTCCGCTCGGCCCGCCAAAGCCGTTGAAGAAAGCATCAAAGATGTCTGCGAAGCCACCCATGTCGCCCATGTCACCATATCCAGGTGCTGCACCACCACCCCCAGAAACCCCTGCTTCACCAAACCTGTCGTAGCGAGCGCGGAGTTCTGGTTCGGACAGCACTTCGTTGGCGCGATTGATTTCTTTAAAGGTTTCTTCTGCCCCAGGCTCTTTATTGACATCTGGATGATATTTTCGCGCCAGTCGGCGATAGGCGCGTTTAATTTCTTCCTGATCGGCATCTCGTGAGGTGCCAAGGATTTCGTAATAGTCGCGTGCCATAGAGAAGTTTTATCTTACAAGGAGTAGTGGGGATCTGGATTTAGGAAAGTATGAGAATAAATTGAGGTTGATGACAACAACTCGATCGAGTCGTGGATAAACTGCTTTCTGCTAGCACAATTGTTCGATCGATAGATAAACCAGTGTTTAGTGGCTCAATCTCAGATTTTAGGGAGCATTGCCACAATTTTCCTTAATTTTACAATTAGATCCTTATTGTAAAGGAATCAGGTCTTGGTGATTGTGTATTAACCGTAATTTTAGCTAAAAGCATGAACAGATCGATCGGTTGATAGATCTGACAACACGACCATTCGCTCAAGCTTGAAAATAACTGCCTAACACTTATAACGTTAAAGTTGTTCACTATTTTCATTGTCCACTATTCCACTACTTCATAATCAGTAGTAGCTGTTTCATCATCTTCATAATCTAATGTGAGAGTACTGGAGACTTTCTTTGGTGGCGGTGGTGGTGGCGGTGGAGCCGCAGCACGGCTAAGTGGAGCGTGTCTGACTCGATGATCTGGCGGAGAATCAGAACCAGTAGAATGGTGAGATGAAGTATTCTGTTGATAGACAGCAGCACCCATCGCAAAAATTTCTTGTTGAAGCTTATCGATCGTTAGCTGAACTGTTTCCAAATTAGCCGATGGTTCGAGTAGCAACATTTGGAGTTCCTTCGCTGTGGTTTCAGCCTGCTCGCGCAGACGCTCTTCGATCAAGTGGCCATTATCTTTGAGTGTAGTATCGTAGGTATGAAATAACGCTTCAGATTGATTTCTGAGTTCCACCAATTGGAGTCTGCGCCAGTCATCCTGAGCATAAATTTCAGCTTCTTTCCGCATCCGCTCGATATCGACTTTATTGAGTCCGCCAGTATTGGTAATCGAAACGGTTTGCTCCCGTCCCGTTCCCCGATCTTGCGCTGAAACCTTGAGAATACCGTTTACGTCGATATCGAAGGAAACTTCGATTTTGGGCACCCCACGGGGCGCGGGAGGGATGCCTGTAAGGAGAAATCGACCGAGACTCTTATTGTCTTTGGCCATCGCCCGTTCGCCTTGGAGCACATGAATCTCCACCGAGTTTTGTCCGTCGGTGGCGGTGGAAAATTCTTGTCCTTTGCTGGTGGGAATCGTTGTATTTCGATCGATAATTTTGGTAAATACTTCTCCAAGGGTTTCGATCCCCAGCGAGAGCGGGGTGACATCCAGCAGCAGGACATCTTTAATATCCCCGCCTACCACTCCAGCTTGAACTGCGGCACCCATCGCCACAGCTTCATCGGGATTGACCGATCGATCGAGTTCTTTACCGCCAAAGAATTCTTGAATGGCGCGTTGGACAGCGGGAATCCGGGTCGAACCACCAACTAGGAGGATGCGATCGATATCCTGAGTCTGAAGATCTGCATCTTTGAGCGCGCGCTGGACTGGCTCGACAGTCGATTGGATTAAGGGTGCGACCATCTCCTCAAATTTAGCCCGCGTCAGTTCGATCTCCAGATGTTTGGGACCGCTGGCATCTGCGGAGATAAACGGCAGATTAATCGAAGTACTCATCATGGTCGATAGTTCGACCTTCGCTTTTTCGGCAGCTTCTCGCAACCGTTGCAGCGCCATTTTATCTCGTAATAGATCGACATTTTCGGTGACACGAAAATGTTTGATCAACCATCTCACAATTTCATTGTCAAAATCATCTCCACCCAAATGGTTGTTACCAGAAGTAGCTTTTACTTCATAGATCCCTTTACCCAATTGCAGTACCGATACATCGAAGGTTCCGCCACCCAAGTCAACTACCAGAATTTTTTGTTCGGTGTCAGATTTATCTAAACCATACGCCAGCGCAGCCGCTGTCGGCTCATTAATAATCCGCAATACTTCCAATCCCGCGATCGTCCCAGCATCCTTAGTCGCTTGACGTTGGGCATCGGTAAAGTAGGCTGGAACTGTAATTACAGCTTGCTCGACAGGTTGCCCCAAAAAGTTTTGAGCATCTTTCTTGAGTTTTTGCAAGATCATTGCCGAGACTTCTTGGGGTGTATAAGTCCGCCCGCGAATCTGAACATCGACAGTATTATCGCGCCCCTTAATACAAGTGTAAGGAACGCGATTTCGTTCGGTATCAGTGTCTTCCCAGCGACGACCGATGAAACGTTTGATACTGTACACTGTATTTTCTGCATTAGTTACCCCCTGGCGTTTGGCCAGTTGACCTACTAATTGCTCGCCACCTTTAGCAAATCCAATGATGCTGGGGGTGGTGCGACCACCCTCAGAACTGGAAATGACCACTGGGTGTCCGCCTTCTAAGACGGAAACACAGCTATTAGTAGTACCGAGGTCGATGCCGATAACTTTTGCCATAATACTGAGGCAATAATTGAAGTGTACAATAACGGGGTGTGGCTAGCATTGTGCTAGCAGTTAACAATCGTCGTAACTCGTAAATAGTGCTAACTGGTAATGACCTGTCGATCGATAGCAGGATTGCGATGCCGCAGATCCGCTCAACTCTCAGTAGAGTCCAAACCAGTCGCGTCCTCTGCTGCGATTTCTTCTGGTGGCGCAGCAACCTTGACCAAAGAGTGTCGTAAAATGCGATCGCCAAGAAAATAACCGCGCTGAAGCTCTTCAATCACGGTACCTTCCGGATGTTCGTCCGTCGGCTGACGCATGACTGCTTCGTGCAGATTAGGGTCGAATTGTTGTCCTTCTGGACGCATCGGCGATACGCCAATCCGCTTCAGGCTTTCGACCAATTGTTTGTATACGCCTTGATAACTCTTGTGAATACCCATTTCCCCGTCATTTTGAGGTTTAATATGGGTACGAGCACGCTCAAAGTTATCGACGACGCTCAGCAGTTCGGTAATAGTGCTGCATTTAACCTGCACTTCAATATCTTCTTTTTCTTTGCTACTGCGCTTGCGGAAGTTATCAAAATCAGCAGCAATCCGCAAATACTGACTTTGAAACGCATCGCGTTGGCTAGAAATCTCCAGCAACTTATCCGCTAACGCCTGGGTTTCCGCCGAAGAATTAGCAGCAGTTTCCGATCCCACATTGGTTGCTGGCACCTGTAGTGGAGTAGTTTCTGACTCGGGCTTAGTTGTTTTCTCACCAGTTCCGTCTGAGTTAGAAACTACTTCTGGTTCGATCGATGTTGCCTTGACTGGATCGGTTGGCCGATCGCCAGGAGATTCAAGATTTTTGTCGGACAGTGGTGATGAGATGTTTTCCTCATCTGCATTACTTTGCTGTTGTGGGGTTTCGCTCATCGTTCATTCATTCCAGTTAACAGATTGCTAGGCAATTTTGATGCTAGATCGCAGCGCATGAGCTGACGATCGATTTTTACAGATTTTGAGAGACTATATTTCTATGAATCTGTCTTTTGTTGAGTATAAATCTGATTTGGGTCGATCGTTCGTTTTCTGAAGATCGATCGATGGGTCGATCTCTACTACTGGCAATCCCAGCATTTTTTGTTAACCCAAGTGCAATGCCTCCATATTGATTATTCCCAACTTCTCAACCGGAAACACCACAGATGAGATCCAACATCAACTACTGCACTGCGAGAAAACCTCAAGCTTGACTCACTAGAATTAACATAATTTCGATCGAATCGGTAGATTCTGTTGGACTGTGGGCATACTCAGAGCTAAGGAGATACCTACAGCAGCTATGACTCAATCTTCATCACCCAAACGGGCTCTCATTGTCCGGAATGACTTTTCCCCTTTCGGCAATAAGCTGATTCAATCAGGTTATGTCAATGCAGAACAACTCAAACAAGCATTAGTTGACAGTCGAACCAGCAGCCAACCGCTGACGGAGGTATTAGAATCATTGACAGGCAAATCTTTGCCTGCGGAATTACAACTCCAGTATAAAAAACAACAATTATTCGAGCTAAAAATTGTTTATGGTTTGAATGCGGTCGATATTACTTCGCCTAAAGTCGATAAAATCCAAATCGGTCAATTAATTAATACACTGATTCCGCTCGATAGTTGTCGTCAACTAAAACTATTACCGATTTGCAAGCTCGAGGGAGATCCGCCCATTCTCACAGTGGCGATGATCAGACCTGATGATATGAATGCCAAGAACGATCTGGATAAAATCCTCCGTCCTCATGGTATTGCGTGGCGGAGTGAAGCGATCGCAGCGGAAGATTATCAAAAGCTGATCGACGGTTACTTGGACGAGCGAATCCAACAAGATGCAGCAAATAATTCCAAGAAAAATCTCAGTGTTGAAATAGACAACTTCGATATGCCCGAACTGGGTATGTCTGAAGATGATGCTGCTGATGAAATTGATGTTGCA
>JBJOOY010000269.1:0-4230 GCA_046051065.1 Cyanobacteriota bacterium | reverse complement strand
AAGAGTTACGCCAGCGAATTTTTTACTCGGTTATCGCAGTCGCGATCGGCGCAGTAGGGTGTTTCGTCTATGCTAAACAAATAGTCCAGATCTTGGAAATACCTGCGCGGGGAATTAAATTTCTCCAGCTCGCGCCTGGCGAATACTTTTTTGTTTCGGTGAAAGTGGCTGGCTATTGCGGTTTATTAGTCGCTAGTCCGGTAGTATTATACCAAATCATCCAATTTGTCGTACCGGGATTGACTCGTCGCGAACGGCGATTGGTGATACCTGTGGTGGCTGGTTCGTCAGTATTGTTTGTGGCGGGAATTGCTTTTGCTTATTATGCGTTGATTCCGGCTGCACTCAATTTTCTGATCGATTATGGGGAAAATGTTGTAGAGCAGGCTTGGTCGATCGATCGCTATTTTGAGTTTGTGCTAGTCTTGCTATTTGCGACAGGGTTGTTATTTGAGTTGCCCGTCATTCAAGTTTTGTTATCTTTAGTGGGAATTATCTCCTCTGAGTTGATGCTGTCTGGTTGGCAAAGTGTAGTAGTCGGCTCGATGGTAGTTGGTGCTGTGGTGACTCCATCTACAGATCCACTCACCCAAAGTCTACTTGCAGGTGCGGTGCTAGCTTTGTATTTTGGTGGTATTGGAATAGTTAAATTATTAGGAAAGTAAATCATCCTCAAGAACTAAAGCTAGAAAAGTTTGGATTAATGCTCGATCGAGTCTACCTAATTTATTTGGCATGAATATCTCATCAGCAATCGAACACGCAGTTTTTGACTATTTTAGCCAGTGGTGGGCACAACAGCCTTATCTGGCTTGGTCGATCGCGCATCCCATTCCCAGCTTAATCTTACTACTACTAGCAATCTTCTTTCTATGGGGGTTAATTAAGGCGATCGGGCACGCGATCGACTCGATGTTAGGGTTTCTACTTAAAACACCATTTAAACTGCTCCAGCCAATTTTTAAGGTGATTTGGGGATCGCTCCAGCGAGGATTTGGGTATACTAAAGATAGTAAAGTGCAGCCGATCACCATACCCGATCGCCATGTTAACGCCGATCGCGCCGCTCGCCTCGATCGAGTTATCGATCGATTACAAACACTCAACCAAGAGCAAGATATGTTGTTGCATGAACTATCTACCCTTACGAACTCAGCGCCGCATAAATCTGAAAACGCATTAGTAATAATCGATCCCCATCCTCGAGATCTATCAGCCAATTGACCGAAATTTAGCCCAAACGCAGAATTATGAAACTATTACTGTCTAAGATGGACATATTGTTATCGAATCATTGCTAGAGCGGGTGCCACAGCTTGACTTTTCTCAAAACTTCTACAGAAATTTTAATATTGCACGATAGTAATTCAGTGGAAAGACTAATCAACGTACATATCGAGAAATTACCTGAAGGCTACTATTTAGCCACTTCTGAAGCTTTACCTGGATTGATTGCTCAAGCTCCGAGTCTTGCCGAGACATTAGAGATCGCTCAAGATGTTGCCAATCAACTGTTGGTAGCTATGGCAGAACGAAATCAATTAGTTGAATTTTTTCCCATGATAGCTAACGAATTTGACTGCCCTTTGGTACTCACTAAATAGTTGGGATGGGCAGGCTATCAGGTTTCAGGTACCGAGAAGTAGCGAAAGTATTGCGGATTTACGGATTCGCACTCGATCGACAGGCTTCTGGTAGCCATGAGATCTGGTTTAATCATGACAGTGGAAAATATACTACCGTCCCCAACCATAATGGTGATATGCCAGAAGGGACTCTCCGCCAAATCCTCAAACAAACAGGGATTGAGGCGGATGCTTTTTTATACCATTCTCACTGAGTTAGAGAATAGGGGGATAGCGATCGATGACAGCTTTTTGCTGTAAAATCAGTACAGATGTTTGTAAATTAGGACTGCTAATTACTAGCGACATTCCTACTCCTTAATTCCCTACTTTAAAGATCATGCGCTCCGGTTCGACTCAATTTGATACTTTAGAACAAGCATTAAAGCATTATTTTGGGTACGATGATTTTCGACTGGCGCAGCGGGAAATTATTAGTACAGCTTTAGCAAATCGCGATCTCTTAGTTGTCATGCCAACTGGGGGCGGGAAGTCGCTATGTTTTCAGTTACCTGCATTACTAAAACAGGGGGTAACGATCGTCGTATCGCCATTGATTGCGCTGATGCAAGATCAAGTGCAGCAATTGGCAGATAATGGAATTCCAGCTACTTTTTTAAATAGTAGTATTACGAGTGAAGAAAAACGCGATCGAGCGGCAGCAATTTATAATGGTGAGATTAAGTTATTATACTTAGCACCTGAGCGGTTGAATCAGGAGTTTATTAGTAATTTCTTGGTGGATTTACATCAAGAAGTGGGGATTGCTGGGTTTGCGATCGATGAAGCTCATTGTGTCTCTGAATGGGGTCATGATTTTCGTCCCGATTATCGTAAACTTTCCCAATTACGCGAGTATTTTCCTAAAGTTCCATTTCTCGGTTTGACGGCGACAGCCACAGATAGAGTGCGCCAGGATATCATCAAACAGCTAGATCTGCGCGAACCAGATATTCATGTCGCCAGCTTCAACCGTCCGAATTTATATTATGAAGTTCGGCGCAAGACTACCACACCCTATCGTGAATTACTCGCCCAAGTTAAACAGACAGATGGGGCGGGAATTATCTATTGTTTGAGTCGAAAGAAGGTAGATGAATTAACGGGTAAATTACTGCAAGATGGGATTAAAGCTTTACCTTATCATGCCGGATTAGATAGCGAAACTAGGACAAATAATCAAAATAGTTTTATCCGCGATGATGTGCAATGGATGATTGCTACAGTCGCCTTTGGCATGGGAATTAATAAACCTGATGTGCGATCGGTAATTCACTACGATTTACCCCGCAATATTGAGGGCTATTATCAAGAATCGGGACGAGCCGGACGGGATGGCGAACCCGCTCATTGTACCTTGTATTTTGGACGGGGAGATATTAATACGATTAAGTATTTAATATCTCAGAAAGTAGACCGAGAAACTGGATTAGCACTCGAAGAAGAACAGCGAATTGCCAAGCAACAAATGGATCGAGTAATTAATTATGCCGAAGCAACTGAATGTCGGCGGATTATTCAACTAGGCTACTTTGGCGAAAGCTTCCCTGGGAACTGCGATAATTGCGATAACTGTAAATATCCGCGCCCGACTTCGGATTGGACGATCGAATCTCAAAAGCTGTTGTCCTGCGTCTATCGATTTAGCGAACGCCATAATGGCAGAACTTTCGGACTGGCACATACAATTGATGTACTGCGCGGTTCCAAAAACGATAAAGTGCTCAAGAATGGGCACGATACTCTCTCTACCTATGGCATCGGCAAAGATCGGACTGTAGATGAATGGCGAATGTTGGGTAGATCTTTGTTACACCAAGGTTTAGTCGATGAAACCAGCGATGGTTATTCCGTGTTGACGCTCAATGCAGCCAGTCGGGAAATCCTCACCAAAGGGCGCAAAGTCGAAATTGCCGTCTCACCGATCAAACCCACAGCCGAAGCCAACGATGTTAGTACTAATAGCATTGAAGCTCAAGCTTTATATAACCGTCTCCACAAACTTCGCAAACAATACGCTGACGCAAACAAAGTTCCCCCCTACGTTATTTTTGCCGACTCCAGCCTTAGACTGATGGCACAACAACAGCCGCAAACTCTCGCCCAATTTGCCAAAATTTCCGGCGTAGGGGCACGAAAACTCGCTCAATATGGTGAAATGTTCACAGCGGAAATTAGAGCCTTTAGGGGCGAATCTGGCTTGTCAATCCAAACCGAATCCGAACCTATACCCCCATTAACCGCTCATTCACCGCGTAAAAGCGATGCAACTCAGACTCACTTACAAACTCTCGATCTTTACCAGCGGGGTTTAGATATCGCCGAAATCGCGATCGAACGGAGTATGCGTGAAACAACAATTACCGATCATCTAATTAAATTAATGGAATGTGGGTATGAATTAAATCTCGATCGAATCGTACCACTCGATCGACAGGACTCGATCGAGCAAGCAATTCAATCCGTTGGCGCCGATAGACTCAACCCAATTAGAGAGAAACTAGGGGATAGTTATAGTTATGAAGAAATCAAATTAGTTCGAGCAAAACTGAAAGTCTAATTTCTCTTATTCAGCAGCTCGATTTTCCACGGGAGACGCTCCGCG
>JBJOOY010000268.1:0-5899 GCA_046051065.1 Cyanobacteriota bacterium | reverse complement strand
TCCCGATACACAGGATGTCTGCGTGGATTGCTGGTCATTTTTGCCTGATAGAGCTGCCAACTACAAATCCCTAATCCACTTAATAGCAAAGGTACTAAAAAATACGACCAGAGCCGATAGTCTCCAGTTTCTAACATAAATGGTAGAATTTTTCCTTTTAAAGCAGGGATCTTTTGGATTAATCGAGGAATTATGTGAATTTGAGTATCTACAGCAATTTCTGATAGCCCACCCGTAAAAGTATGATTTTTAGGATTATAATCTGGTTGTACTTTTACCAGTAATTCTTTTTTAGTACCGACTAGTGCAATTACATATTTTTGAGTGGGAATCTCAATTTCACTATGCTTATTAATTATTTTCTTAAAATCTATCTCGATCGTTTTAGGGCTAGTGAAGGTAATATAATCTCGTTCTAATGATTCGAGATTATTAATTCTCATTAATTGTTTGGGATCGATTTTTTGTGGTCCTAAAAAACAATTGCGGAGATAGCGATATTGTAAAGCGCCTAGTGCCAATAGCAAGGCTATTCCGATAATACTGCGCCAGATTAAACTGCGATCGATCTTTTGAATATGCCTCCAGATAATCGTATTATTCATTAATATTTATTTAAAAGCTATTTTAAAATTTTGCAACAAGTTTAACTTGCTGGCTCTTGTGTATTTATGGTGATAAGTAAGGCTTATTGAAATCGGCGAAGCTGATTTGAATAAGCCTTGCCGATCATTCCAATAACTATCGACACAGATCGATTCATTGGCTTACTCTGACACAATTGGGGGATTGAGAGAGATTAAATTAATCTTCCATTTCCCAGATCTCTTTAGGATTTCCCGCTTCGATCGACCGTTTAGGATGAAGAATTACGAGTAACTTACCCAGGATCTGAACAGTTGGCGCAGTCTCAAACCATTCGATCGCCACTTGTCCATCTCGATCGAACACAAAATAACTAAACTCATCCCATTCAGTTACACTTTGATCGATCACTAAAATCATTTCTGCCGATTGTCCGGTAATTTTGAAGGGAAAATTATCCTTGTCAGCGGTAATTGCGATCGGTTCTTCCGCTTTAGAAATCACGCTCCAACCAGGTAAACTTACCCAACCGCCAGTCCAATTAGTATGCATAATTCGGAAAGCGCCAGTACTTTCAATTTTTGGGATGGAGGCTAGCACGCCACTGGCGAGAGGAAATGCACCAGCAACTGGAAAAGTACGGGGTAAATCTTCTTCAGCTTCTAACCGATAAATCGGCAGTGCAGGCGCAGTTTTTTGTGGTGGTGCAGTTAACGCAGTTAGTAATTTTTCGATTTGATTGCGGGCACTTTGACTGTGGGCAAACATTAGCCCTCGGGCAATTAACCGCGTCTTTTCACTGAGATCGTTTTGTTGCTTGATATATCGCCAGTATTGATAAGCCACAGCATCCCCTGGATGGTGGGTAAAACCTTCTGGTAGCTCGCGCAGATAAGCAAATTCTTTAAATGCTTTGGCGACTTCTTTAGAGCCTTCTGAGTCGATATTGCGGTTGTAGAGATAATCAGCAGTAACCGCACGATCTTCGGTAGCGAGGATCCGGAGTTCGTAGAGACTATCGCTACCAACCCGTCGATAATGGGTTTCCGTAGCTGGAGCGACACCAGCGCTCATCATACTTTCAAATACTTGGGCAGCAACAATAATTTGATTTTGTTGAATTGGCTCGAATCCCGTCGCTTCAAAAATTGCTTGGGAAGTCATGCCCGATTTTTGAAGTTTTTGGCAAGCTTTGCCCCATTCTACCCAGTTGCCTATCTTCCGCCGCAACATCAGCAGGAGTTCTTCCGTATTGATGGATATCTGGTTGTCTGTGGATTCAGTCATGGTTGAGTTTGCGATCGATCGATCTCTAGTATCTTACGATCTAGCTGGTTTAGGTAGAAAATCTCCGAATCTGTGATGTTCGGATCGATGTTGATGATATGTTCGAGCGGCGTAAACCTAAATGTTAAGTTATGCTGGGGATATAATTTCAGTTAAAAGCGATCGCGGTATATGCGAAAACTGTTTGTCTTGTGCTTATTCTGTTTGGGTATTGGGTTTGTGATCTTTAATTTCCAAGGATTAGCAAATCAGGGTGAATTTGACTCGCTGGTGATCGATTTCAAGGAGAATATTCCGGCACCAGAAATCGATCGACAATTGCAGATGTTAGCTGGGCGGTACCACTTAGCACCACACCTTAATAGTGAATTTTCCCAAGCCGAACAGACATATACTGTTAAAGGCGATCTCGAATTACTAGATAAATTGCGGGCAGCGATTCCCAGTCAGGATGTCGAAGCGATCGAGCCTAATTATATTTATCATGCCTCGATCGCGCCTAACGATCCTTTGTATAGTAAGCAATGGCACTTGCTGAATATTCATGCCGAACAAGCATGGGAAGAAACCAAGGGTAAAGGTGTCACCGTCGCGATTATCGATACGGGAGTCAGCAAAGTCCCCGATCTCGAACAAACAGAATTTGTCACAGGTTACGATTTCGTCAACGATAAAGTCGAGGCTGACGATGATAACGGACATGGGACTCACGTAGCAGGCACTGTCGCTCAATCTACCAACAATAACTATGGGGTAGCCGGAATTGCCTATCAAGCTAAAATCATGCCGCTCAAGGTCTTAGCAGGCAGTGGTGGGGGCACGATTAGTGATATTTCTGAAGCAATTCGATTTGCCGCCGACAACAAGGCAGATGTGATCAATATGAGTTTAGGTGGCGGTGGTGAAAGCCAAGTCATGAAAGACGCGATCGATTATGCTCATCGTAAAGGTGCCGTAATTATTGCCGCAGCCGGAAACGAAAATAATAATTCCGCATCATATCCCGCGCGTTATGCCCATGTGATTGGCGTAGCTGCTACCGATGCTCAAGGCGAAAGAGCCGAATTTTCTAACTACGGTGCGGGTGTAGATATTGCCGCACCAGGTGGCGGACATGGTAGTAAAATCTGGCAAGAAACGATCGATCCAGATACAAATACGCCCGTTATTTCTGGCTTCCAGGGGACGAGTATGGCAGCTCCCCACGTTGCTGGTGTAGCTGCATTAGTCAAAGCTGCGGGCGTGAAGGCACCAGATGAAGTTTTTGCCGTTCTACAACAATCAGTTCGATCGATCGATGCAGATCCGCAAAATTACTATGGGGCGGGACATTTAGATGCTAACGCCGCTGTCAAACTCGCCCAAAAAGGCAAAATCACTTTTAATGATTTCTTCCGCTGGTTGCGCGATAATGGTTATCTCAACCTCCGATTCTGGATCGATGGTGGGGCTGTCGCTCTGTTGCCTAAACTAGCGATGGTATTGGGTTCTTATGTTCTAGCATTCCTAATTCGCAACTATCTACCCTTCGGCTTACCGCTGATGAGTGGGATGATCGCTGGGAGCAGTGGGTTATTTTTCTTACGGGGATTTTATATTTTCGATCTACCACAAGCACCATTTCGCGTACTAGGTAGTTCGATTCCCGAATTGGGAAATGCGATCGTAGGTAACAGTATTTTAAATCCAGTGTTTGCCAGTGTCTTAATTCCGCTAATATTACTAGTGGTCTGCTGGTCGCTACCCCAAGGAAAATGGTTTGCTGTGGGTACTAGTCTGGGCGTAGCTGCGTGTCTTGTGGTAAGTGCAGTGGTTGCTCCCCAGGTGTGGTTATTAGGCGATAGTGTGATTGCCCGCAGTTTCTTGGTACTGAATGGGTTGTTATGTTTCGGTTTAGCTAGATTCGCGGCGAGAGGAGATTCTCAAACAGTATGATTACGGTGATTGGTGGAATTGAACGTAGAGGGTTTGGCACTGGTGCCTGGGCATTGGTAGCAGAGGATGGGGCTACTTATGAGTTACTAGATTGTCCTCGCGATTTACGTAAAGTTGGATTGAAGGTAAAGGTACAGGGCACATTAAATGATGATGTGATGACGCTGGCAATGATTGGTAAAGTATTAAATGTTAGTTCGTTTGAGATTTTAGAAAATCGTTCTTCGGTCGATTAATAGTCTAGTTTCAACACGATCGATCATGCTGGGTATGTTTTCATCTGGCACGATTTTTATCGATTTAGCTGATTCTCTCAGAGGTTGTTACATTTTTTCATTCGTCATCTCAGGAGAATCTATCTGCAAAATTTAGTTATCAAAAAACAGCGATGGTGAAACTTTGAAAAACTCCCCTAGTGCCTTAGCATGAGCTTTATGGTAGTTGATTTCACCGATCGATAGTGATTTCCTCTGATATTGAAAATCGTATAAATACCCACCAGATCGGCAGAGGGGTGTACTTCTCTAATATAGTTTAGCTACAATATAAATATCTTAGTCTGCTCTGCTGAAATGGGTCAAAGATTTAATACTGTTAGCACTGAAGTTATACACTGGAGAAGTTTCACGATAGAAGATGATGTGTATGATTTAGCTCATTTACACGCACATCATGCAGAGTACCTAGACGATCGAAATGCAAACAACCCCATTACTTACAAATTTATTGTAACTTATGGTCTTCACTGCTTGACAAAAGAGTTAGATGGCTTGAGTGAAGAGGAGTCACAATCGTTGTTGTACTATTCACCAAGAGAGTCCAGACATTTCAATACTGAGAGATATTACCTTTCAAAAGAGTTACCAAATATTGTTCTGAGCCTGAGCCAAAAGACAACATTGGTATGCCACGCTGGATATAGAAAATTTGCAAGTGTTAAAGTTCTCGACTCGAATGGAATTGAAGTTGAGTATTTTGTTGTATTTACAGTATTTAAAGAAAGTAAGAAGCTGAGATTACACGTCCAAAGTGCATACCTTGTATATGAAGGGATCGGAAAAATTAAGAAGGTGAGCTTCCTGGTTATCGCGCATAACCTCCTAACAAATAAGAATTTACCAAAGCCTTAAATAACAAAGGCTCCCTAGTAGGGAGCCTCCGCCAAAATTAATATTTTGGTATTCAGAACGTCTTTACCGGACTAGCCTCGACCACAAGTGGTAACGGGATGTCGTGCTTATGGCACGTCTGCTGCATCCTTTGGAACAATTCAGCGATACATTTAAGTATAAGTCAATTATCAAAATGTGTCACCCACCACGTTATACGTTACAGTAAATCGCTGCCAATATTATTCGGTCAGACTAAGCCGAAGTTTTGAGATTGATGCCCAATACTTGAGTATAAGCTCCCCGCGCTTGAGTTACGCCGATCGTTCTGTCCGCTGCTTCAATCATCGGACGGCGCAGACTTACTACTAAAAATTGTGCTCGATCTGCTTGCTTGCGAATCATCTTCGAGAGCCGTTCTACATTCGCTCCATCTAGGAACATATCAACCTCATCGAAGGCGTAGAAAGGTGATGGGCGATAGCGTTGGAGTGCAAAAATAAAGCTCAGAGCTGTCAGCGATTTCTCGCCGCCAGACATGGAGGAGAGGCGTTGAACTGGTTTACCTTTGGGATGGGCGACGAGATTTAAACCACCATTAAAGGGATCTGCAGGATCTTCTAATTGCAGGAATCCATCGCCATCGGAGAGTTCGGCGAAGATATCTTGGAAATTGAGGTTGACAGCATCAAAGGCTTCGCTAAAGGCTTGGAAGCGCAGGGTAGTGAAGTTTTCAATCCGGAGTAATAACTCGGTGCTTTCGCCTTCGAGGGTGGCAAGTTTGTCGCTGAGTTCTTGAAGCCGATTATTAGTTTCTTCGTATGCTTCAAGGGCGAGCATATTGACTGGCTCCATTGCTTCCATCCGCTTTTGGAGTAAGCGAATTTGAGATTGGAGCGTGGTTAAATATTCGTCGGTTTGGGATTCGATCGGGAGTTCGGGAATTTCGGTGGGGAGTTCGGTGCGTTGGGTAGCGATTTGAA
>JBJOOY010000267.1:0-4252 GCA_046051065.1 Cyanobacteriota bacterium | reverse complement strand
AATTCTCACCCTGGCGCGATCGTCATCACACCCCGTCAACCCAAATCCCAAAGGATCGAAGCTTTCAAACACAATGAACGCTGAGCTGCACATTTTAGTCGTGTCGTTCCACTACAGGTATTTTATATTTAATTATGCCTAGCTACTAAATATCTAACCCTAATATCTGAATATTTTCTGGATGCTCGATCGAGAATTGATAAGAAATTTCAGTGCTGCTATGAGCGGGTAACTCTAGTTCCCAGGTGAGTTTACTCAACTCGCCTAATTGAATTTGCGGCTTAATTTTAATCATCTTGACTTTAACTTGTTCGTTCCGACTGTGGGGAATTTGGTCGTCGATTTGGATCTGGCTGGCAGTAGTTAGTAAATTAGTCACATTAATCCGATAAGCACAGGTAATGCGTCGATTGCCGCCAATAAATTTTTTATCAACTTGACGTTCGACTAACTCTCGATCGATCTTAATCCCTTCATCTATCCCTAAATTAAGTTTAAATTCTTGCCCAGGTGCAATGTTAGTTAAAGTAGTCGTGCCGACAAACATATCATCCCGAAAAATATTCGCTTTACCAGGTAAAAGTGTCGCACCATCGGAGATATTTTCCGCCTTGGCTTGTAAGTAAGCAAAGCTTAATAACCGTGGCATCGCCACATATTCTAATTTGCACGGAAATCGATCGTAGAGGATGCTGGCTTTGTGAGGATTACCATCGCTGGGAATATTACCCCGACTATCGAGTTTAAATGTCACCACACTGCCCTGCTGCGACACTTCAGCAACGGCTGTGTCCGCATCATACTTCATGGCTAGCAGATCTGACTCATCCGCGAAACCACTCCCTCCAGCCATTGGTGCCGAAGCTGGACTAGCAAAATCGACTCTTCGCCTCAATTCTGTTGCTGTCCAATCGGCTTGAGGGAGATTGGGAATATCGAGATACCAAGGATCTAACTTGGGTGGAATTGTGCCTAATCCTGGTTTGGCAGTGGAGAGAATTAAATTAACATTCGACCAATCTTCCCCTGTAGTTTGCGAGATTTCAGCCAGATAATTAATTTGAATCATCTTGCCCGCACTTTGGACGCGCAGATCGTACAGTGGGAGCCAACTAGCACGGTTAACAATATAAACTACTTCGAGTTGAAATTCTCCAGCGCCACTGGGTTCGATTGTTACCGTCAATTGAAAACTTTCTTTACTATTGGGTGTTTGGACTTCTCGCAGTTGAAGTCGCAGGGCTGTAAGCTCTTTTTCTATTTGTCGTTGCTGATACTGCAAATCTTCCGTGGCAAAGGCGTATTCTGAATTTTTAATCCCCATAAAGTTGAGAAAATTCAGTGTCTCTTCTAGCCCGATTTTGTGGCTAGCTAAATTGCGCGCAAAAGATATCTCAGCTTTCTGGCGTAAGCCATCGACGAAGCTTGATTGCATGGCGATGGTGTTAACTTGAGACTGAACTCGGCGGCGATCGGCTTCTAGCTGCTCGATTTGTTCGACTAAGTGAGCAACTCGATCGATCGAGGACTCAGTGGTATATTGTCGATCGGTTGTAACTCCGAGCAATCTCACTGGCATCTTGCCTTTGCCGTTAACGCGGACTGATTCGGGATCGAGAGTTGTCGGTAATTGCGTGAGGATTAACGCTCTTTCTGTGCCTGCGAGCTGAATTGTCCCGCGACGAGTCACCAAAGCCCGATCGGTATAAACCGTAACATTGGTAATTTGCGTATCGATCGGTAGTGACATCATCGTAATTTCGTTGATAATTTTGGGATTGATATAACTAAGTAAATATTATTAACCAGTTGGTAATTGCTCCGAAACCGCACTGGATAAAAATTATCTTATCTATATATATGTTCGTAGAGACGATCGTCAATGCTATGGAAAATCAATCTTCCGCCAGCGATATCCAAGTTGTGCCAGTAGTTGGGGTAGCTCAATGTATCCAATAGATCGGATCCCATTGATTGACTTGGCGATCGAGCCAGATTTGCTGACTAGTATTGCCGCCGAGCGTGGCACGATCGAGCAATTACTCAAAATTGGCACGGCATTGTCCGATTGTCTTAACTTAACAGAACTACTCGACCTAATTTTAGCTAAAAGTCGAGAAATTACCTGTAGCGATGCAGGTACTGTGTATCTGATCGATCGCAGTGGGAACGTACCAAAATTAGTCTTCAAAGCTGTTCAAACTGACTCGCTGCCAAATATTGCCGCAGAGGTTGCCAGTGTGCCCCTGAGTTTGGCAAGTCTGGCTGGGTACGTCGCTATGACTGGGGAAAGTCTCAATATTGCTGATGCCTATGCCCTGCCCAATAATGTGCCGTACAAATTCGATCGTCATTTCGATCGTCAATTTAATTATCGAACAGTATCTGTCTTGGTATTACCGATGCAAAATCGGGATGGTGAGACAATTGGTGTATTACAGTTGATCGATCGCAAACTCAATGCCCAGCTTCAGATTACGCCCGAGAATGCCCTGTCGATTACCCAACCCTATTCCGATTGGGAACAGAAGATTTGCTGTTCTCTGGCTGCTCAAGCGGCAATTTCGATCGAACGCAATCACTTATTAGACAGCATTGAAGGACTATTTGCTGGATTTGTCACCGCCGCAGTAGAGGTGATCGAAAGTCGCGATCCAAATACAGCCGGACATTCATCCCGAGTAGCCGAATTGAGTGTCCGATTGAGTCAGGAAGTAAATCAAGTCAATACGGGGCTATTTAGATCGATTCAATTTACCGATCGACAAATCCAAGAACTCCGCTATGCGGCAATTCTGCACGACTTTGGTAAAGTTGCCATTCCCGAAACCATCGTCCAAAAGGGCAAAAAACTTTATCCCCATCAACTCACCGAACTAAGTCACCGTTTCAATTTGGTGCGGCGGACTTGGGAGGTAGAATGTGCCGAACAGAAATTTGCCTACTTACTCAACTCGCCCCTACCACATCAACACGAATCGGGAACTGATTGTCTGCATTGTAACTATTTACAACGATTCGATCGAGATTTAGCGGCAAAACTCGATCGATTACAATCTTACTGGGAGCTAGTCGATCGACTCAATCAACCTCAAATCGTCTTCTCTCCAGAATTTACCGAAACATTAGCGACGATCGCTACAGATTTACAACAACTAGCCCAATATACTTATCGAGATCTCGATGGCAATCTTCAGCCGTTGCTAACTACCGCTGAAATCGAACAACTTCTGATTCCTAAAGGTTCGCTCACCGCAGCCGAACGGTTGCTAGTAGAGTCTCATGTCAGCCACACATATAATTTCCTGCGCAAAATTCCGTGGACGAAACACCTCCAAGATGTACCTAAGATTGCTGGTGCCCATCACGAAAAATTAGATGGTAGCGGCTATCCCCAAGGGTTAACTGCTGCTGATATTCCGATCCAATCACAGATTATGACGATCGCGGATATTTACGATGCGTTGAGTGCTGGAGATCGACCTTACAAACCGCGTTTATCACTCGATCGAACTCTCAATATTTTGCATCAAGAAGCAGACTCAGGTAAAATTGATCGCGATCTGTTAATGTTATTCGAGCAGCGCCAAGTTTATCGTGTCTTAGCCGACACCAATGCATCATAATTAAACAAGATTAAAATGCGATCGCACATTTCGATCTCTAGTAATCTAAAGCATCCTCTCCACTGTCCACTATTCACATGCAGCCCACAGCTACACTATTATTTTCTTGTCCAGATCGACGTGGTTTAGTAGCTAAAGTTGCTAACTTTATTTACTCAAACGGGGGTAATATCATTCATGCCGATCATCATACTGATTTTAATACCAATTTATTTTTAACTCGGATTGAATGGCAGATTGCCGGATTTAATCTCCCGCACGAATTAATTGCTCCAGCTTTTGGGGCGATCGCTCAACCTCTAGATGGCACCTATGAAATTCACTTTTCGGATACTATCCCCAGAATTGCTATTTGGGTCAGCCGTCAAAATCACTGTTTATTAGATTTAATTTGGCGACAACAATCGGGAGAATTTTCAGCAGAGATCCCCTTAATTATTAGTAATCATCCCGATCTTAAATCGATCGCCGATCGATTTGAAATAGATTACCATTACCTACCAATTACTAAAGATAATAAACAGGAACAGCAGGAGCGACAATTACAACTCCTTGAGGAATATAAAATCGATCTAGTCATTCTGGCTAAATACATGCAAATTATCAGTCCAGAATTTATCGATCGA
>JBJOOY010000266.1:0-8300 GCA_046051065.1 Cyanobacteriota bacterium | reverse complement strand
GGTAGAGCAAGAGTTAGGGTTAGAAAAACTGTATGTATTAGGGACTCCCTGTACCGATAATGTTACCCGTGCGGGGTTGCAAAAGTTTTTAGACACCACCAGTCGATCTCCGGAGACGGTCGTTTATTATGAGTTCATGCAGGACTTTAATGTTCATTTTAAACATGAAGATGGTTCGACGGAATTGGTGCCATTTTTTGGGTTGAATACGAAGGAATTAAAAGATGTGTTTGCACCATCTTGTTTGAGTTGTTTCGATTATGTCAATTCATTAGCCGATCTCGTTGTCGGTTATATGGGCGCGCCCTATGGCTGGCAATGGATCGTGGTGAGAAACGATCGAGGTCAAGAGATGTTAAATTTAGTCAATCATGCCATCGAAACTCAAGCGGTGATGTCTAAAGGCGATCGCAAACAAGCCGTTCAACAAAGTATTCCTGCTTACGATAAAGCAGTGACTTTACCAATGTGGGTAGCGAAAATGATGGGCGTAGTCATCGATAAAATCGGCCCGAAAGGATTAGAATATGCGCGGTTTTCGATCGATTCCCACTTCACCCGCAATTATCTGTTTACCAAGCGCAATTATCCCAATAAATTAGATCAACACGTTCCAGAATTTGCCAAGAAAATTGTATCGCAATATAAATTACCTGATTAATCCGATCTACGATTACAGTGTCGGTAAATCTAAGCGAGGATTAAATGACTCGATCTCGCGTAACTTTTGATAGAGTTCGCGTTCGGCTGGAAACAGAGTTTTAGGTACGACAATTTGGATTTCGAGTAATTGATCGCCGCGTTTACCATCTTCACCAGGAAATCCTTTGCCAGCAAGGCGCAATTTTTGTCCAGAGACGATACTTTGCGGCAGAGTGATTTTGACTAATCCATCGAGAGTCGGTACTTCTACAAAGCCACCTAATACGGCTTCAGCCGGAGTGACTGGAAGTTGACAATAAACATCAATTCCTTCAAGTCTGAAGAACTGATGGGGTGAAACATTAATTTTGAGATAGAGATCCCCGCCAGCAATGCCCTGTCCGCGCAGGCGGATTTTTTGCCCTGACATCATGCCTGGGGGCATATCGACTTCGAGAGATCGACCATCTTCTTGAATAGTAATCCGTTCGCGTCCGCCTAAATATGCTCGATCCAGAGGTAGGTTGAGTTCGGCTTCGAGATTTTTCGGACGTTGTGCAGCGGGAGCAGCGGGAAAGGTGTTAGATCTTCCACTGCGTGATTCTTGACGATCTGCCGATCGAAAGTCACGAGAGTTTTGGGTAGCAGATCGATAGGATCGATCGCTACTAGGATTAGGATTATTCCCCTCTTTTTTTCGACCTAAAAGTCGATCGATAAAGGTATTAAAATCATCTCCAAACTCTTCTTCTGTCGATCGATCTTTAGGCGTAGTTGCAGTTGCTTTACTGCGATTTTTTTGCCAAAATCCCGTAAATTTATTATATTGCGATCGCTTCGTTTGATCGGATAAGATTTCATAGGCTTCGCTAATATCTTTAAATTTATCCTCAGCAACTTTATCCCCAGGATTGAGATCGGGATGGTATTTCCGCGCCAGTCTTCTAAAAGACTGTTTGATCTCATCAGCGGAAGCATCCCGTGGAACACCCAATAGCTCGTAATAGTTGCGAATATCTTGCGGCATTGGTTCAGATTTCAGATCTTGGATGTGCGGTTAGATACAGGAAAAAAGGCGATCGGGGGTCTGGGGTATTAGTAGTTTCGATCTGCTACTTATCAGCATTCATCATTCATCATTTCGCGTAGCGATTAGTACCATTCATCGTCATCATCATCCCAATCATCGCGGATTGGTTGAGAGTTAGTCGGATTAGGGCGGCGATTGGGGGGATTATTTTCAGATTGAGCGCGACGAAATTCACGACGATCTTCTAATTCATCAGCATAGCGGGGATTGCGTCCTTCGCGTGGGTTCGATCGAGCATTACGACTATCTGGAGTGCTAGCACTCCGCCCAGGCGATGTTTGAGTGGGCGGATCTAGCTGACGACGGGGTGCGGGGCGATCTTGTCGATCATCCCATCGATCGCGTTGCGGTGCTTGAGGCTGGTCGTCTAGATCATCATACTCGAGCGAAGAGTCATTAGATGATGATCGACGCGGATTGGGCGGGTAATTATCGTCGCGACGCTCGGGGTAACGTTCTTCACTAGCATATCTTTCGTCTCGATCGCGGTTACGATTAGGATTATTGCGCGGATTAGTTCGATCGATGTTACGGCGATCCTGAGGATCGATCGGCCGATCGCTATAAGGATCTCTCGGCGCATTATAGACTTGGTTATAATCGGGTCGGCGATTGTAGTCTTGAGGTGGAAGTGCGCCGCCTCTAGGATAATCATTATAGTAAGGATCGCGTTGATTTCCATAGGGATTATAAGCATCACGATTATAATTATCGCGATAACTATAGTCATCATCATCGCCCACAAAAATTTCTTTGAGGGTACCGAGAATTCCCTTATCTTCTTCTTCCGTCAGCGTCCGCACCTGACGGCTAAAATCATACAGCTCATCATCTAATTCATTTTTGATTTCATCAATCAGTCGCTCGTCTCCATCTGCGAGAGCTTCGCGAATTTCTCGTACCAATCCTTCAATTTGCTTCCGTTGAGCGTTGGCAAATTGCATCCCAAATTCGAGGGCAACTTCGCGCAGTTGGCGTTCGGCTTGATAAGATAATGCTTCGGCTCGATTGCGTTTATCGACTTTTTCGCGCTTTTGTTTATCGCTAGCGGCAAATTGAGTCGCCTCCTCAATCATCCGATTGACTTCAAGTTCGCCTAACGTAGATGCACCTTGAATTGTCACTGTTTGTTCGCGCCCGGTAGTGCGATCCATCGCAGTAACCTGGAGAATGCCATTGGCATCGATATCGAGCGAAACTTGAACTTGAGGAATCCCTTTCGGTGCCGGGGGAATACCAGTGAGTTTAAATCTACCCAGAGATTTATTGTCCTCAGCCATTTCCCGTTCGCCTTGAACGACATGGACTTCTACCATGGTTTGGTTATTTTCGGAGGTAGAAAATATATCCGATTTCCGGACAGGGATAGTTGTATTGCGCGGGATGAGTTTTTTCATCACACCGCCAATTGTTTCCAAACCGATCGATAGTGGCGTAACATCTAACAGCAAGACATCTTTAACTTCGCCTACTAATATCCCACCTTGAATCGCGGCACCAACAGCCACAACTTCATCAGGATTGACATTTTGATTCGGGCGTTTATTAATAAAACTCCGCACTAATTCCTGAACTGCGGGAATCCGCGTGGAACCGCCAACTAATACCACTTCATCGATATCATAGGGCGTGAGTCTAGCATCGGCCATCGCCCGCTTCACAGGTCCACGGAGACGACTAATCAACTCTCCACACAATTCCTCAAATTGAGCGCGGCTGAGACGAGTTTCGATGTGTTTGGGACCATCTGCGGTGGCGGTAATAAAGGGAAGATTGATATCTGTCACCATCACGCCCGAGAGTTCGATTTTTGCTTTCTCAGCAGCTTCAGTCAGACGTTGTAACGATTGACGTTCCTTGCGGAGGTCGATCTTCTCTTCCGCGAGAAACTTTTCAGCCAACCAATCGACGATCTTACGATCGAAATCTACTCCCCCCAATTGAGTATCGCCACTAGTAGACTTGACCTGAAAAACTCCATCGCCAACTTCTAACACCGATACATCAAAGGTACCTCCACCCAAATCGAAAGCTAAAATTGTCTCACTGCGACCTTTATCCAATCCATAAGCAAGCGATGCCGCAGTCGGCTCATTTAAGATCCGCAAGACATCTAATCCGGCAATTTTGCCAGCATTTTTAGTCGCTTGGCGTTGGGCATCGTTAAAATATGCAGGTACGGTAATTACTGCACCCGTGACTGGTTCGCCTAAGTATCTACTAGCTTCATCGGCGAGTTTTTGCAGAATCATCGCCGAAACTTCTTCAGGAGCATACTCCCGATTTTGTTTGGGGCATTTGATTTTAATATTGCCATCTTCATCCTTGCGGATGGTGTAGGGAACTTGCTTCGATTGGGGGCTGAGTTCGGCATATTTGCGCCCCATAAAGCGTTTGACCCCATAAAATGTATTTTGGGGGTTGAGTTCGGTTTGTCGCCGCGCCATCTGTCCGACGAGGCGTTCGCCGTCTTTACTAAAACCAACGACGGAGGGTGTGGTACGCATACCTTCGGCGTTGGCGATTACCACTGGTTTTCCGCCTTCCATGACGGCTACCACTGAATTAGTGGTACCCAGGTCGATGCCTACTACTTTACCCATCCGTTGTTTCCCTTAATATGACTAAACTGTCACAAATATTTGGTCTTATTTTAGCCGATCGATCGAGCATTCAGGTGGGGATAGCACTACTTTTAGGAGCTAGCGAATAGTGGATGGGGGATAAGGTTAGATAAGTATGGATAAAATAGTTAAGAGCAGCAGTTAGTAGTAATCTACCTGCACCAGCGCATGCTGAAACTCTATTCCCTCTCTTGTTCCGCTTTTTACGCCGGGGAACCCGACGAGCGCGGAACGCTATCCCCTCATCCTTAATCCCGCTGATGAATTTAGACCGACAAATCCAATCCCTAATTGATGGTGCGCCAGATGTCGAGAGTCGGATGAGTGTGATGGCGATCGCTCCAGTCTTACAACAGGTTGCGGTCACCCTACCCTATCCAGAATACTATATTTGCCAAAGTCCTCAAGGTGAATGGGCAATAACCACACTCCGTCACCGTCAGCAGCCTGATTTAGAAATTCAGGCAATTTATGCATTTAAGCGGGTTGAGGATATTAGGATAGTAGATCCAGAAGCCTTGACAATTGGGGTAGCGGTGAAAATGCCGATCGTCCAGATCTTATTCGATTTAATTGCCTTTGCGCAGATCGATCGAGTCATATTTTTCAATGATTCCCAACAGCTCAAGCGTGGACAAGAAATATCTCGCATTGATTTAGAAACCGCGATCGTCTGGGAGTTGCAACAATCAGCTAATCCAGCGCAACCTAACTCTATTTTACCACCAGATATCTGTTAACTCGAGCGATCTATCCCCTTAGTGGAACATGTGAGCAATCCCAAATGCCGCCGTAGCTGCCACTCCACCGATTAGTAGCGTTTGCACTGCCGATTTAAGCGGTTTCGATCCGGTAAATGTTCCTTTAATATAACCAAATCCAAATAAAGCGATCGAGGTGACAACAGCAGATACTTGGAGTGCGATTACGGAATTATTGATAAAGATATATGGGATGAGTGGAACTAATCCACCAGTAATGTAGGATAATGAGATCGTCAGGGCGCTAGCCACTGCTCGATCTGGATTTGGAGCTTCTAGTCCTAGCTCGAATCGCATCATAAAGTCCACCCATTTATGCGGATCTTCACGCAGTCGATCGATAATAATCGCAATTTGCTTATCTCCTAATCCATACTCTTCAAATATCTCAGCCACTTCAGCCTCTTCCTGATGGGGAATTTCCCGAACTTCTCTCAGCTCCCGCTTGTGCTCGTTGATATAATGTTCGCGATCGGTTTGCGCGGCAAGATAACCTCCCAATCCCATCGCGATCGCACCAGCCGCAACTTCAGCTAATCCAGCAGTGACAATGATATTCGTCGAGCTCACAGCGCCAGACAAACCCGCTGCCAAGGCAAAGGGAACCGTCAATCCATCAGACATGCCAATGACGATATCGCGGACAGTTTCAGAAGCGGTAAAGTGTTTTTCAGTATGTTCGATCGTCGGCACTCTTTGACTCTCCTAAAATAACTAAGTATTTTCTAAATCGAACGTAAGGTATCATCTAGCTATAATAGAACTTTAAATTGCGATCGAGGTAGTCAAGCAATGGAAGCAACCTTGGATATCAGTTTGATTGCACCCCACTGACGAACAATTTTATCAACTTTGTGAGGCTAATCGCGATCTCCGGTTAGAACTTAGTGCGACTGGAGAACTATCAATTTTATCGAAGTAATCGAGTTGTTGAAGTTTTAGAATCCCCTCTAACCCTAGCTGGCGAAGATGTTTTAGTTGGCTTTGAGTTAGATCTCACCTCGATCTGGTAAATCCCCAGCCATCGTACCGATCGATACTTTTTGAGTAAATAGGAGTGATACCATCAACTAGATACGTTACACTCGTTTGTGAAGTAGGAAGGTGATGGGGATGAGTACGCTACAAGCACTAATTTTTGATGTCGATGGTACTCTAGCCGATACCGAGCGAGATGGGCATCGGATCGCATTCAATCAAGCTTTTGCCAATGCTGGGCTAGACTGGGATTGGTCGGTGGAACTGTATGGCAAATTATTAGCTGTCACTGGTGGTAAGGAGCGGATGCGGTTTTACCTAAATACCTATCGTCCTGATGTCCGGATGAATGATGCGCTCATTGCCGATCTGCATCAAGCTAAAAATCAGTATTATGCCCAGTTATTAGAGCGGGGTGGCATTCCCCTCCGTCCTGGGGTTAAACGCCTGCTGGCTGCGGCTAGAACTGCCAACCTGCGCCTAGCGATTTCTACAACTACTACCCCAGCAAATGTATTTGCCTTATTGAAGGGAAATATTGATTCCGACTGGTTTGAAGTAATTGCGGCTGGCGATATTGTTCCCAAAAAGAAACCAGCTGCTGATATCTACAACTATGTGTTAGAGCAGATGAAGTTACCTGCGGCGGATTGTTTAGCGTTTGAAGATTCCGAAAATGGTCTGATTTCAGCAATGAATGCTGGATTGACAACGATCGTTACTATTAATGAATATACTCAAAATCATAATTTCGATCGCGCCAGACTCGTATTATCCGATCTCGGCGAACCAAATAGTCCTTGCCAAATTCTCCAAGGAGATGCCCGAGGTGCTAGTTATGTAAATTTGCCACTGCTCGTACAACTGGTGGAAGCATAAAGCCTGAGCAAATTTATCGCTGCTGGTCGATTTATTTTTAAAAACCTCAGCAATAATCCGTTAGTGGTAGCTAGGGGATTATTTGATGTCGATCGATTCTTTAGCTAATTTTTTAGGTAGCGTCGATCCAATCGTAGATTAGTTCGAGTTGCTCGATCGTGACTAATCCGTATTGCCATAAAATCATTGGCAATGGACCAGGATTATGTTCTGCTTGTTTAAGGACGATCGCCAGTGATGCCGACGAAATTGCTAAATCGTCTTGTAAGAAAGAAACTAATTTTGTGAAATGAGTAGATGCCATTAATGCCGTACCTCCGGCTAATATATTAGAAAAGTATTTATATTTAGATAACCTCCATCACTGTGATTTGCTTCAATTTCACTTGAAGACAGTTAAGGTTAATTTAGATCTTCACTAGTATCGATTTAAATTACACAAAGATTTAAATTAATGTTGTGAAATCTTGATGTGTAAATTTACAGAGTGTAACTAACTAACTCTCGATCTGTAAAGATCGATACGTTATCATAGAGTTTGGTTGTAACGATCGAGTCGATGATCTATCGCTGCTAGTCGATCGGCAATGCCAATTAACTAGACTCGATCGACTTAAATTATCAAATAAAATAAGTTACGATGACAATCTTTCCATTATTATAACCTCTGATATTGCACAGAAACTATACTAACGGCATTAACAATCATTTAACCCTCTCATTTTCTGTTTTAACTCCGTACGAATACGGTTATTTTGTTAAAGCTTGAATTTAAAGTGTCAGTGTATTTTCGGTATTTCTTATTAACTGTGGATTATAGCATCGTTATTAGCGCTCGATCTAGATCGCTGTCGTTTTCAGCCTTTTAGCTTAAGCTCGGCTATTTTCAGCCGAGCTCCAACTTTGAGTTTGAGTTCGGTGGCTCTACCAGCAGGCAATTCAATTACGCTATCGATATCGATTTTTGTATCAGGTCCATAGCTAGGACAAGGGTCTGTTTTGCAAGGCGGAATGTTGTTACGAATGTCTTTGACTACGCCATTAGACATAAATATCATATCTAATGGAATCAAAGTATTTTTCATCCAGAATCGCGCGGGACGGGGTGGATTAAATACAAACAACATCCCTCGATCTTTTGCCAATTCTGTGCGGTACATCAAGCCGATCTCTTGCTGCTCCGGCGTGCGTACGACCTCTAACCCGATCGATTGTCTGCCGATGGTTAACTGGGCACTCACGGGTAGTTTTTGCCCGATGGGAGTAGTAGTGTACTGACTTGGTTGTGACTGTGCTGCTGGACGTTCTATTTTCACTAGTGGCGGC
>JBJOOY010000265.1:0-3568 GCA_046051065.1 Cyanobacteriota bacterium | reverse complement strand
CGCCGCGGCGCAAACTGGTCGAACTAACTTCAGTCAGCGAGCCATCATCAGCAACTTTGCGCGCCATCGTATCCGATTTCGTCGCTCTCAACGAATCAGCCTGCGCTTTCCCGCGTCCTTCAGCAAAGGCTTCAGCAAAGTTGGCAAATAGTACGGTTGCAAATAAAATTACACAAATTAAACCATTAAATAGCCGGAGATTGCCACCAGTAACGTTACCAAAGATGTTTGGATCGATCGTCATTAATGCGGTGACGATCGTCCCAATCCAGACGATGAACATGACCGGATTTTTAATAGCAATCCGCGGATCGAGCTTGATAAATGATTGTCTAATGGCACGAGCGAACATGCCTTTAGACTTGGCTTTAGACGACTTTCTGGATGGCGATCGAGATGTTGATGTCATGGAATTATGAATTATGAATTATAAATTATAGATTTTAGGCTCTCCTGTATTTATGGTGATAAGTAAGGCCTATTGAAATCGGCGAAGCTGATTTGAATAAGCCTTGCTGATCATTCCACTAACTATCGACACAGATAGATTTATTAGCTTACTCTGAGAGAATTCCAGGCGATTGTTAGTATTTTTTGTTGACCGGATGATGGCAGATGCTCTCATCAATTCTCGCAGCCAAATTTCAGGGAGAACCTGTCAGGATTTGGCTATTTGAAAGGCTTCGGCGATCGGGCCTAACGCCAGTACGGGAAAGAAGCTTAACGCTCCCAGCACCAAAATTACCCCTGCCGTCACACTTGTAAATAACACCGTATCGGTGCGTAAAGTCCCTGTAGTCATCGGTACGGGCTGTTTGCGAGACATGCCATCTGATAAGAGCAACAGCGCCAGAATCGGCACGAACCGCCCAACGAGCATACTGACACTCGCGCTGAGATTCCACCACAATGCGGTTGGTGCTGGCGCAGAATCTGCCAATCCTTCAAACCCCGAACCATTATTGGCCGAGGCGGAAGCATACTCGTACACTACTTGCGAGATGCCATGAAATCCGGCATTACTAATCCCAGCTAAGGTATCGGAAAACCCTAGCGCGATCGCACTCGGAATCAATACGGTAATCGGATGCACCAGCAGCACGACACTCGCTAAGATAATCTCGTTTTTTTCAATTTTTCGCCCCAAAAATTCTGGCGTACGTCCGACCATTAATCCCGTTATAAATACTGCTAAAATTATGTAAACAAATAAGTATGCTGTCCCCGTTCCTTGTCCGCCCCAAATAATTTGCAGGAACAGGTTAAATAGTGTTACCAAGCCGCCAGGTGGCATCAAAGAATCGAGCATCCCATTCACCGCACCACACATCGTCCCGGTGGTAATTACTGCCCACAAGGCAGTTTGCGCCCAACCAAACCGCACTTCCTTACCTTCTAAATTTGGCTCGGACGAACCGAGTTGAGCGTTAACGATCGGATTGCCTTGATATTCACCAACTGCGGCAATCCCGATCGAGACGATAAAGATGGCGAACACCATCCCAAAAATCAACCATGATTGACGGGTATTATTGGCAAAAATACCATAGGTATGAATTAACGCACTGGGAATACTAATCATCGCGATCGTGGCGATGAAATTGGTAAAACTATTGGGATTTTCAAAAGGATGCGCGGAATTTGCCCCAAAGAAACCGCCGCCATTTTCGCCTAACTGTTTGATGCTTTCTAAATGCGCGACTGGCCCGACGGCAATTACTTGCTTTGCTCCGTCTAAGGTAGTCACTGTCACGGGGGGAGAAAGTGTTTCCGGTACTCCCGCAATTAGCAACATTACGGCAATAACAAATGACAAAGGTAATAAAATTCGGGTAATCGATCGAACTAAATCCACATAAAAATTACCCAAAGGTCTACCAGTTAACCCACGAATAAAGGCGATTCCGACCGTCAAACCAGTCGCCGCCGAAGTAAACATGAGAAATCCCAGTCCTAGCACTTGGCTGGCATAACTCAAAGTACTCTCGCCCGAATAATGTTGCTGATCTGTATTTGTCAAAAAAGAAATAGTCGTATGTAAAGCGGTATCCCAGGTTGGTGCAGATAATCCCGTCGAATTAAAAGGTAATCCACCTTGCGCCATCAGGAGAATTAATACCAAGATGCCCATGACTAAGTTACTAACAAAAATCGATCTAGCATATTGCCAACCTGTCATCATCTCGCGAGCGTCGATCTGACTGAGCCGATAAATTCCCCGCTCCAAGGGCGAACAAACCGGATCGAGTCGCGAGGGGCTAGATCTATGTACACCTGCCATGTATTTACCTAAAATCGGCGTAATAATGCCGCTCGGTATTAATGTTAAAGCTATTTGAATTAGTCCTTGCCACATAAGCTGATTTAAGTAATAACTTAACTATTAACAGTGGATATCTACTATTGTGGATCGCCTCACCGCTAATGAATGTCTAAACGTGTGTTTGGATTTAGACTAGATTTGTTTAGTCATCATCTAAACAATCTAAACAATACTTTTAGTGTGGATATTTAGCACAGAAAATATTAGATCGCAACCGATAACAACTATCTCCGTTACAATTATTCCAACCATGCAAAATCTACTAGTGCTATTTATCGATCGACCCAATGATCCATCGCCCTTTAACTTCTCATCATCAGCAATTACTAGTAACTTGTGCGATTGTCGGTTTGTTTTTATTTATCTTAATTATCGAACTTGCCACACCTGTAGACTATTTATTTAGTTATCTTTACATTGGGCCAATTTTATTCACTAGTTTTCGGGTCGGGCGGAAAGCGACTATTCACGCTACCATAATTGCGGTGTTGTTAACATTAAGTAATCTCTGGATTCCCGGCAATCAGGTAATTACACTTGCGGCGATCGTCGATCGCACGATCGCTTCATCAGCCCTAATCTTGACAGCTTGGTTGAGTGAAAGTAATCGCAGCTATCAAGAATCGATCGCCAAACAACAATCTCAATTAAATTTGCACAAGCAATTAGTCAGACTGCGAGAAGATTTTGCATCAACGTTAACTCACGATCTCAAAACACCTTTACTCGGTGGAATTGCTGCACTCGAAGCACTTCAACTTGAGAGCTTTGGCGAGGTAACAGCAATGCAACAACAAGTTTTAGCGACAATGCTCCGCAGTCATCAAACTAGTTTGCAATTAGTCGAAACGCTGTTGGATGTTTACCGCAATGACAGCGAAGGGCTACAGCTATCCCTCACACCAGTAGATCTGACAGAATTAGCGCAAGAAGTTGTCACGCATCTGAGTCCGTTAGCTGCAACCGATCGAGTTTATCTAAGTCTCAGGCATGGTGTGTCCGATTTTCGCCAAGCCTTATGGGTAAACGCAGACAGGTTACAACTTCAGCGAGTCTTTACCAACCTCTTAAAAAACGCGATCGATCATTCCCGTCGCGGCGAGCGAGTAGAGATCGTCCTTGAATCCTCTGCCGATCGACAAGTAGTCAAAATTCTCGACTCCGGTTCTGGAATTACTACTGAAGAATTACCTTTCCTGTTTCAACGTTTTTATCAGGGACATAGCAATCGACAAGCCAAAGGTA
>JBJOOY010000264.1:0-3633 GCA_046051065.1 Cyanobacteriota bacterium | reverse complement strand
TCAATTTCGCTCTTTAGTAGAACCGATCGTCGATTATATTTCAAGTTACGAGCAGGAGCATCCCGATGTGTTATCAACGGTGATTATCCCTGCTTTTGTGACGCGAAACTGGTGGGAAAGTCTACTTCACAACCAAACTACTTGGTTTATCAAAGCTGCTCTACTTGGCAAACGAAGTCGGGTAATTACGACGGTTAGATACTATTTATAATCATTTAAATTTAATTGTGATTTGTGATTTTAAACTAGTGGCTAGTGGCTAGTAATTGTCGAACTCTGTTACTAATTTATCCTCTATATGTCAAATCCAGGGTCTTTTCCTAGTACTTATAATCCACCAGAAATATCTAAACTAGGTTATTTTTACGATCGACCAGGGACTAGTCCTGGACAATTAAACGTTCGAGAGGATGCGCCACCAGCGGATTTAATATTAATCGATTACGATGGCGATCGAGCGACTCGAATGAAGATCGACGATCCAGCGGTAATTAACGAATATTTAAAGACAAATAGTGTATCTTGGATTGATGTTTTAGGATTGGGCAATCTGTCCACATGGGACGCATTGAGTTCGGTATTTAATTTACATCGTCTCTTGGTAGAAGATGTCGTAAATGTGCCCCAACGCCCCAAAATAGAGCATTTTCAAGACCAGTTATTGATCGTGGCAATGATGGTAGTGCTTAATTCAGAGCGAACTGGATTTAATAAAGAGCAGGTGAGTTTAGTTTTAGGTAAAAACTATTTACTGACAGTACAAGAAGAACCACTAGAAGATTGTTTTCATGGAGTGCGTAAGCGAATTGAGATCGATCAGGGGATGATTCGCCAACAGGGGGCTGATTATTTAGCTTATTGTTTGCTCGATGCGATCGTTGATGGTTTTTTTCCTGTCTTAGAACATTATGGGGAAATAATCGAAGAACTAGAAGACGAAGTAATGAGTAAACCCGATCGATCTACACTCACGAAGATCCATCATGTTCGGCGTGAATTGCTCACGCTCAGACGAGCAATTTGGCCCCAAAGAGATGCAATTAATTCCTTAATTCGCGATGGTAGTCATTTAATTAGTGGTGAAGTTCAGGTTTATTTACGCGACTGCTACGATCATACAGTTCAGGTGATGGATATGGTCGAAACATATCGAGAATTAGCCACGGGGTTGATGGATGTCTATCTTTCAGCGGTGAGTAATAAAATGAATGAAATCATGAAATTACTCACTGTCGTTTCAGCTATTTTTATCCCCCTGACTTTCATCGCTGGAGTATACGGGATGAATTTTAGCCGCGAGAAATCTCCGCTAAATATGCCCGAACTAGATTGGTATTGGGGTTATCCAGCTTGTCTAGCATTGATGCTGACTACAGCTGGAGGTTTAGTCTTTTTCTTCTGGAAGCGCGGCTGGTTTAAGTCAACAATTTAGGATCGAGTATAGGACTATATAAGCCGATATTATTATTTGTGAGAAACAACTAAAATTACACCGATCGAAATAGCTGCTAAACCAATTAATTGGTTAAATCCTACCGATTCACGAAACCAAAAATGACCCAATAACACCGAAAAAATGTAACTTAGGGAAATTGCTGGAGCTGCAACACTAAGGTTGACACGGGTAAGTACTAAGATATAAACTACTGCGCCGATCGCATAACAAGTTAATCCAACTAATAGTTCAGTGGTAGTAGCAATACTCAGAATATGATTAAGCGTATTTCCAACTTCAACTTTACCAAGTTTTAATGCCCCAATCTTAAGAAAAAACTGACCACATACGCCAGCAAAGATAGATATTAATAGTAAAATTAATTCTGAAAGTATCACAATTGAATCCTTGAATATAAAAAAATATTTGACAATTTGGTATCGATTTCCGCGATTGAGTTTATTGTTTGTAACATTACCATTATTGTTACTCAATAGTCATCAGCAGAGTTTATTGGCTTATGATGAAGGTTATTATGCAGATCAAGCTCGCTGGATTTGGGAAACCGGAGACTGTCTGACACCGCAATGGTGGGGACAGCCAATTTACGATCGCACGATCGGATTGCAATGGTTAATTGCTCTAGCTTATCACTTGTTTGGATTAAATGAGTTTAGTGTCAGGCTTCCTAGTACGATCGCTTGCATCTTAAGTATTTTGTTAACATATGAGATTGGAAAAATCCTATTCGATCGTCAGATTGCTTGGTTGGGTGCAGCAATGTTGATGTTGATGGCATTATGGGTATTAGAAGTCCGTATGGCTACTCAAAATACACTATTAGTCGCAGTTGAGTTACTTGGTATTTGGGCAATATTGCAAATTATCGATCGCCAGTCGAGCGATCGATCGGCTACAAAAATAGTTAATTGGGGTTGGGGTATTGTTGCTGGGATGTCTGTAGGGTTAGGTTTTATTATCAAGGGATTTATGATTTTTGTCCCGATCGTTGCTCTGTTACCTTATCTACTATTTCAACAACGTTATCGTCGATTGATTGCCAATCTAGGCGTATACTTAGGACTAATATTTGGTATAATTCCTACGTTCCTTTGGCTAGCTTTAAGCTATCAAAAATATGGAGCAATGCCCATCCAAGATTTAGTCAACAAACTGTTATTTCTCTCTAAAACTGATATTTATAACCCCAGTCCATTTTATTATGTGTGGAATCTGCCTGCTAATATTTTCCCCTGGGCATTATTTAGTGCGATCGGAGCATTCATAATTATTAAAAAACTTTTGCCTGGGATTAACTATTCAGCGATCGCTCTTAGCTTAGGCTATCCAATCTCGCTATTTATTTTACTGAGTCTGTTTCAGACGCGGATGCCTTATTATACAATGCAATTTCTTCCTTTTATGGCATTGCTAGCAGCAACTGCATTTGTTAAGTTCACTCAAATTAGCTTTAATCGATCGCCATACTGGTATCGGTTTGTGTCTTGGCTGAGTTATGCTTTTAGTGGATTGGGAATTATCCTCGCGATTGCTAGTGTGCTAGTTATGACTAATCAACAAATAGGGGAAATTATCATAACCTCAGAAATTAAAAGCTATACTATTCCAGCGCTAATTCTTGGCTGTGGCTGGGCAAGTATTGCGATTTTATGGCAGCGTTGGCAAGCACCAAGTTTGCCATATTGGTTGGCTAGTTGGCTAGTTCCAGCATGGTTTACAATTGCTGCTTTTGGATTACAAGGTGCTTGGACAGATAAAAGTCCAGATTTTATCGCCACAATCCATCAACCAGAAATCCAAAGTGCGCTAATTGATAAACCTGTAAACTTACTCATCGATACATCAGAAGCCACTGGAGCGAAAGTCGCTGGATATCAAGAGCGAGCGCTGAATGGTGAAGAGTTAAAAACACTGATAATGTTGACATTTTACACGCCACATTTAGGTCAAAAGATCACTAACTTTGGTAGTTTGCCCGATCGATCTTATGCTTGGACATTGGGTGTATCTCCTCAATTATCAACTCAGATCCGTACTATTGGCAAGATATATGATTGGCAATTAATTCAGAAAATATCTTAATTTAACTCATGTCCAATCAGCTAGCTACCGAACGCATCCAAAAACATTTTGAGAATATTGCGCTAGAACTAGATTGGTGGGAGCAGCGGAACCAC
>JBJOOY010000263.1:0-14405 GCA_046051065.1 Cyanobacteriota bacterium | reverse complement strand
TTGTTTTTAGTTACCTCCATTTTATCTGAATGGGGGTCATTTTATACCAGTTGTTTCTATCATTCAACACTTCTGGGTTTGGAGCTTACCCAATCAGAAGTAGGTATAGAACTAGATTGCCATCAAACTACTGCCAAACATCGTCACGATCGCTGCCTCAAACAATTAGCAAAAGATTTACACGTCAAAATATTTGATGATGAAAATCTGTCGATCGAACTTCTCGATGCAATTATCGATCGGCTGAAACTAATTTGTGAGGATATATATGCTGAAATATTATTAGCGATCCTCACCGATCTGAATGCGATTGAATCAAAAATTGTCGAGCTATTTATCGATCGCATTCACCACCACTGGCAATTTAAATTCAAACCAGCACAGATGGGATTGACAAAAGCTACTACCTTTGTGAGATTGCACTACAGACAAGATCGATTCCCGCCGTCTTAAAGATGTTGGAGATCTCTGCATTATCCGCATCAAAATGCCCGATATGATTAGTAGCAACCCCCCGATTCAGCACTCGTCACTCAATATCTAAGATGTTAAATTTAGAACAGATCACACAAATCGATCGACAGGCAATCTGGTTAGAACTCACCGATACTGATCTCCAGACTGCCGAGCCAGTGCGACAGGATTATGCTAATCTTACCGGAGCGAACAATGCTCGATCGAATCAACTTTGTCTGACTAAAGTTGGCGAGTGGTTAACAGGATTAGATATAGATTATCTACCTAGTTTTACAGAGCTAGAAATACATTCTCTGTGGGATGTTGTCAATGGTTGTGCAATTAACATCGATCGAACCAGATTAATTTTAATCCCTACCCAGACACTCGATCGCGATGAAATTCGCGTACCGCAAGAGTGGGTAGATTTACCAAATTTATACGGCGATTATTATCTGGCAATCCAGATCGATCTCGATGCAAAGTTGATGAATATTTGGGGATTTACCTCCCACCGCACTCTCAAGCAACGGGGTGAATACAATCCACGCGATCGCACTTATAGTCTACCCAGCGAGCTATTAGTTGCCAATCTGGATATTTTATGGATGGCACAAGAGTTAAATCTCAATGAAATTGTCGCTACCCCTGAATTACCCGAGCTGAGTTTGGATCGCGCTCTCACATTAATTCAACAATTGAGTACGCCTTCGCCTTATTCACCCCGTACCAAAATTGAATTTGCTCAATGGGGAAGTATTTTAAATAGCCCAAATCTTCGCACCCAGTTATATCAAACCCGCTTGCAAAAAGTAGCGATCGATCTTGCGCCTACACCTAGTTTTCGACTATCCGATTGGTTACAAGCTGAGTTTAGTAATGCCATTGCTAGCGGTTGGGGCAATTATTACCAGCCAGCGATCGTCAAATCTAATAGTACGATAGATCGATCGAGATTAATCGATCTTCAGCTAGAGTTACAGCGACGAACCGTAGTGTTACTAGTTGGTATTATCGCCCAATCCGATCGAGAAATGCGGGTATTAGTCCAGATCCATCCCGGCAACGGCGAGCAAATTATCCCACCGCAATTGCAATTGAGTTATTTAGATGAAGATGGCGCAATTTTACGGACGGTAATAGCGAGAAATAATGACGATTATATCCAATTACCACCTTTTACCTGTTCGATCGGGACTGAATTTAGCATTCAATTACAGCTAAATAGCTATCTAACGATCGAACGTTTTGTAATTTAACGCGATCGAATATTACCAACCATGAAAAAAATTATCATTAAATTAGGTAATGGCGATCTAGATACTGGGTTTAGCTCCGTTAATGTCGAACTCAAACAAGCCGATCTTACACTGTGGGAAAATACATGTAGCTTAAAAGATGCGCCAGATTTAAAATCATCATTAAATCAGTGGGAATTATTATATGGAGAGATCGTTCGTCTTAACCGAGACGATATTACTCGCGGGGTAGTATTTGCAGATCGAGCAATTACTAATGTCTCAATTCAAGATTTGCGTAATCTGCACGATCGACTCAAGAAAGAACTAAATAAATGGTTGACAGAAAGTGACTTTTATCGCGTCGAACGTACCTTAAGAACTAAACTTAGTGCTGATGAAAAAATCACAGTCACAATTCAAGCCTCACAGCAATCGATCTGGAAATTGCCGTGGTATTTATGGGACTTCTTTACTGATTATCCACTAGGAATAGAAGTATTTAGTAAACCCCAGAACAGTGACGTTACCAGTATTCCGATCCAATCCAATGGAAAAGTCGATTTGCTGGCCCTATTTGGTACCGATCCGCTATTAAACCTCGATCGCGATTTTCAGTACTTGAAATCACTATCTGGTGTCAATTTTAAACCATTTAAAACTACCTCAGCTCAAGATATCGTCGATCGTTTAAATCTAGACTCTCCAGATATCTTATATATCAGCGGACATGGAGCAAGTGTAGAATATGAAAGCGATCGAGATGGGATTATTTATCTCAATCCGCAAACACCGTTAGAAATTAGTACCCTCAAAACAGAAGTCAAGAAAACAGTCGATTGTGGGTTACAAATTGCTATTTTCAACTGTTGTAGTGGTTTAGGAATTGCACATCAACTAAGTGACGTGAATATTCCCTATCTGATCGTGATGCGGGCAGAAATTCCCAATCGAATCGCCCAAGATTTCTTGGAATATTTACTATCAGAATATAGTAAGGGCACAGATTTTATCCGAGCTTTCCAGTTGGCTCGCGATCGAATCTCTATCTCTACCGAGTCTTGGTTAAAATTTGCCAACTGGCTCCCAGTTTTATTTCATAATCCCCTCAGTCATCCAGTAAATTGGCAAGATTTTATTGGAGCTACAAAGCCTAAAAATAGCGCAAATTATTTTACCAACATCTGTCGAACTATTTCGGCTCCTAGATATAGATTGTGGACTAACGTAGGTTTGAGCTTAATCCTAGCTGGATTGAGTATGGGTTTAAAATCGATCGAGCCAATCGATTCTCTTTCAGAGAGGCTAAACCAACGAGTAGAAAATCTCGCGATCGATCTATTATCGCAGTTTCAACCATCTGACGACGAAAATATCATTCTACTTAAACCACCTCTTACAGTATTGGGAGCATTAAACAATCCTCAAACATTAACTACTGCTATTAAAAAGATCGATCTCAATGCTAATCCACAAGCGATTTTAACAGATAGTAATCTAAATCAATATTTATCAACTACTTCACCAGAGCATCAGTGGAAGTTGAGAAATCGCATATTCGATCGTTTAAAATCTATTACAACCGAGAGTGTAGCAGAGTCATCATCACCACATATCAAGGATATATTTAATGGTAAAATAATTATAATTGGCGAACGCAATACCTTAATTAATAAACCTCTAGCTGCCGTTGGTTTAACCTCTCTAAAAGAGAGCCATCCCGCACTCTATTCAAACCTCAATTTACTCAAAATCCAATCTAAACATGAAGAATTTATCTGGATTTTTGGCTGGTGCAATCTTGCAATATTATTAGTTTGGCAGATGAGAGCGAGATTGTTGGTAACCACAATAGCTGTCGTTGGTAGTCAAATTATCTTAGGTGGAGTACTGCTGATGATGGGAAATGGCGCACCAATTATGATTACCTCGATCGCTATTATTAGTGCTGGAATAATTATATTTAAGATCGTCCCTAGTTTGTCTCTACAGTATCGAGGGGAATTGATCGATAGCTGGCTAAAGCCAGGATAATTACTCGCTAAGTATGGTTGCAAATTAAGCTTGCCACTGCATAATCTGTCTAGATCTGCCGATTAACAGTGTCGTCTAATAGACAACACTGTTAAAATAGCTCACTTTGCGGATGAGACTAACCATTGAGTAATTCCATTAGCGATCGATCTTGCCATTTTCTGCTGCTCTAGGGGAGTGGCAATCAATTCAAATTCGCTCGGATTGCTCATAAATCCCCACTCTAATAGTACTGAAGGTGCAGATGAGGGACGCGCGAGGGCGAGATTATCCCAGAATACACCGTAGGCAGGACGACCAGTATCTTTGACCACATAATTTTCGAGATACATCGCCAAACTTTGAGCTTGGGGATGATACCAATAGGTGGAAAAACCTTTAGTATCGGGATTCCCGCCATCGGGCAACGAGTTATGGTGGATGGAAAGCGCCAGGGTAGGTTCGAGATTATCGATAATAATTTTGCGATCGTCTAGTTCGATAAATTTATCTGCTTCTCTGGATAAGTATACTGACGCACCACGCATCGATAATTCGTTAGCCAGGAGTTTAGAGGCATAAAGATTGGCATCCTTTTCAGAATAACCATTTGGCCCCAATGCACCCGAGTCTTTGCCCCCATGTCCGGGATCTAGCAGAATCTTCATCCCAGTGAGCGGTTTATTCCGATCTTGACTCAGTTTGGGCGGATGTCGGAGGGACAAAACGAGACTGCTACCTTCGTATTTCAGCTTATAACCCCACTGTTGTTGCGTTTTGAGGTTAAATACATATTGGACAACTCCAGGCGCGGTCTGCTTCCAATTCAGCCCCGAAACGATCGGGTTATCATTAAACCGGATGATGTCAGTCTGGGCGGTGGTATTGTAGAGCGTGAGGGTGAAGATATTTTGATTCTGTTCGATCGAAATCGGCACTGCGACTTGCAGGGGGAAGGTAATATCTGTCGCGCCCAGCCGATCTTTGCTGGTCACACTTTTGACGATCGTTTGTGGCGGTACGCCGATGCCACTAGTTATCTGTACCTGATCTGCTAAAATCCAAGCGCCATAATCTAACCGCACCCAATTAGCTGACTTACCATTATTATCCGCAGTCTGACGAGCGGTAATCGCTGCTCTAGTTCCTTTGGGGAGCGGGGTGAGACGGCTAAAATTAGCACCCGCACCCGTGCGGGTAATGCCGCTATCTACTTTCACTTCCGCAATATCGAGATTCACCGGGGATAAAATCTGGACTTTCCCTGGTGCGGTTTGAGATACGGTAGTGGGAGTTGGGGTAGGAACTGGCGCTGGTGCGGTTGGAGATCCGGTGGGGGGAGTTGGGGTGGGAACTTTACCTGGTGTGGCTTGAGCTATAGGGGTATTTACTTCTAGTTGATAGGTAGGTTTGCCCAAATCTACCGCTGCTGAAGCAATCGCGCATCCTAAATATTGTCCCACACCATACAGTGCTTGGGGTTGATTATTGTCAATTAATGCTGCTTTATTATCGGGTAACTCGACTTGCTTGGTTTGTTCTTGTAACTTAATATCTTGTCCGGATATATTGACTTTTACTTTGGCTTTTGGCGGGGCAGCAGCACCAAAGCAAACTAATTCGCCTGGCATCCGCGCCATATCCCCTTGGGGTTCTAATGAATTGGGAACGAAGTTATCTTTAGGCGGAGTATTTTTAGCATCAATCGATCGAGTTACGACGATCGTTTTATTTTGACCTTTATAATTAATATTGAAGGTATTTTTACCGACTTTAAGATTGAAGACAGAAGCGAAATGTCCCTTTTGACTGCGGGGAACTGGCTTATTCTCGATCGATACTTGTCCCCCCATCGGCGCACTACCGATTACAAAAATTCGATCGGCGGCAGTTTGATAATCAGTAGGCGGATACGATACATATAGTGACTCTGCGGCAACTAGTGGTGTCGCAATTAGACCCGAGATCGTCATGCCGCCGAAGAAGATGCCTAACTGCGAATATTTGCCGAACATGGGATTTTAGGATTAATTCAGGTAATAGCTGGTTGAAAGTTGGCTGTACCTATCATTTTCAGTGTAGGTCAGCTTGACTAACTCGATGGTTTGGATTGATTGCTCAGATTATAGCAGTCACATCTGTAAACTGTCAGAATCCAAATATTAAAAATTGGCGCAAATCGATCGACGATTTAGCAATGATAAAAATCTGCATTTATCGATTATCTATACATCCATACTCGATCGAAGATGAGTGGGTAAGCCATCAATGCTGGTGTGATTTCTTTGGAGTTGATATTCACTGACGCCAGCGACACCTTGTTTGTTCGCCCAATCGGTTAAAGTCGATCGTTCTGCTTGCAAATCGTAAATGGGAACTCCATAACCACAAGATGTTTGCACCGATTCTATCTTTAATACGATCAGCTGACGTTTGCCAGGCAAATCGGGAAATCGATCGATTAGCAAATTCCAGCGTTCTGTATTGGCACGAACTACTTCCCCAGTTCCATACAAGCGTAAAATTAATGGTCGATCGGTAAAACTACAAAACATTACCGTCATCCGACCAGTTTCATACAAGTGGGCGGCCGTTTCATTGCCACTACCCGTAAGGTCTAAATATGCCACCTGATGGAAATTCAGACACCGAAAAGTATCGATCCCTTTCGGTGATAAATTAATGCGACCTTGATTAGGTGCTGTCGCAGTAAAAAACATCTTTTGCTGATGAATAAATTCGCACAATTTATCATCTAGTTCTGAATAAAATTTAGCCATCAAGCCCTATTCTGACTTCGTTTAAATTATTTACCCCGTGACACACGCACCCGTTGGGTGAGAGTAGTCATCCCCGTCGGGCGAATAAACATTGTTGATACCCAGTAATCACCAGACTTACCTGGAGCGCGGGCAACTTTAAATAAACCACCAGCCGTGAGTAATTCTAACTTGTATTTAGATTGTAGCTCATAGCCTTGGGCTGAAACGGGTTGTTCGAGTGTCATACCCAACAATACATCATCACCCAGAGGTTCTGTGACGATCGCATCTAGATTATATTCTGCATTAGTTTGCAACCGTTCTGGCAAATTAAGTTCGATCGTTGGCGGTTTGACGCCGCTAGATATCTGAGTTCGCTCTTGCAGAACTTGTTGCTGCACGATTTGTCCTCCCACAATCTTTTGCCGTGATTGAATGGTTGCTAGCAGATTTTGGATTCTACCATTGAGATTTTGGGTACCAGTGATTTTGGTAGTGGTTCTAGCGGTGTAACCATTGTCCTGCGATTTCCAACTATCTACAGTAGTAGTGTATTGAATGCTGTTATAACCCTGCCAAAACTTGTTGAGAGCTTGTTGCCATGCTGCTTTAGTTAAACCATCGCTGGGACTAAAATTAGCGCTATAGTAACGCGATAATTCGGGTAGTTGCCGTTGACTTGCGGCTGCATCAATTTTAGTTAAGATTGTCGTCAATGCGGTAGGTGCGGTAGGGGCGGTAGGGGCGGTAGGTGTGGTAGGTGTGGCAGGCGCGGTAGGTGCCTGAGTTTGCGATCGAGCGGGAAGCATACTAGCCTGCTGCAACCCAACAACCACAGCCAAAATAGCTAGTCGATACCAAGATTGCTTGGCTCCAGCAGACGATAAAAAACGGTAGATAAATTGCAACAACATAGATTAAGGCGATCGTGGGCAAATCGATATTACATCTAGAATAACAGAACATCGATCGACTAAAATAGCTGTGTTGCAGGTGAGGATCCACAATACTAAGTGTCACAGGAAAATACTAAGCTACTAATTGCTGCCAGTGGCACAGGGGGACATGTATTTCCCGCGATCGCCGTCGCTCAAAAACTGTCACAATATCAAATTGAATGGTTAGGCGTACCCGACAGGCTGGAATTTCAACTAGTTCCTCAAGCATATCCGCTCCACCTAATTCGCGTGGGTGGTTTTCAAGGAAAATTTAGTTTGGGGACGTTGAAAACCATTACTGGCTTGACTGCGAGTATCTTCCAAGTCAGAAAACTACTCAAACAGGGTAAATTTGATGCTGTATTTAGCACAGGTGGCTATATTGCGGCACCTGCCATCTTAGCTGGCTATTCGCTCGGTTTACCAGTTTTTCTGCATGAGTCAAATGCCATCCCTGGTAAAGTTACTCGCTGGCTCAGTCGTTTTTGTACCAAAGTAGCTGTCGGCTTTGTCACGACGAGTAAATATCTCCCTGATGCCGAAACTATCTATCTCGGCACTCCCTGTCGTCAGCAGTTCCTATCTCCCCAACCTCTCGATTTACCCATTCCCGCTAACCATCCACTAATTGTAGTCGTTGGTGGCTCTCAAGGCGCGGTAGCCCTCAATCAGATGATTCGGGACTGTGTCGATACTTGGTTAGATGCTGGCGTAACCATCGTTCACATTGTTGGCGGGGCTAATGCACCCAGCGCAAGCAGCACGCATCCTCAATATATCGTGTTACCGTTTTATGAGAATATGGCAGGGTTACTGCAACGGGCAGATTTGGCGATTAGTCGGGCTGGTGCGGCTACTCTGAATGAGTTAATGATTACCCGTACGCCTTCAATTCTGATTCCTTATCCTTATGCGGCGGAAGATCACCAGTGTTACAATGCTAATGTTTTGGCTACTGCCGATGCTGCTTTATTGTTTCGACAAGAAAATCTCACTGCCCAATTTCTGATGGCTGAAGTCCTCAATCTCCTCCAAAATCCCCACCGGATGCAGATGATGGCTTCAAATACTAGCTCTTTAGGTGTAATTAATAGTGCCGATTTGCTAGCAGATCTCATCACCGAATCGGTAAATACTCGATCGAATTCAGCAGTTGCCTAGCATTGGGCACATCGAACTGCTATCGATCGCACTCAAAATAAACGTTATAATTCGATTGATTCGATGCTAACAACCGATCGCTGACTCGGCATAACCGACAATTCACTCAATCATGACTAAAGCAACCTGGAACGGCGTTACATTAGCAGAAAGCGACAACACTGTTGTGGTCGACAATAATCAGTATTTTCCACCCAATAGCTTAAATAAACAGTATTTTACCGATAGTAATACTCACACCACTTGCTCTTGGAAAGGGTTGTGTAGCTATTACAGTATCGAAGTAGACGGGAAAACTAATCCCGATGCTGCTTGGTACTATCCCGACACTAAAGAAGCCGCTAACAATATTAAAGGATATGTTGCTTTTTGGAAGGGAGTTAAAGTTGAATAAGTTTAGATTAAAGCCAACTAAAAACTAATTTGTTGGCGATCGTCGGTCGGAGTCAGAGGCGATATTTTACTGGAGGCAAAGCCTCTCGATCGAAGTGTCGATATCCACCTCACTATTGTCAAATTAATATGGTCGATCTCCACATCATTACGGAATTGCAAACTCAATTTGCCGATATTCCCGACGCGATCGCATCTTTAGAAACTATTGCCGATTGTGAAGGCGATCTAGAAGATGCTGCCATGGCTTTAGCGATTCGCGCCGGGCAACAACCAGAGATGGATAATAGTGATTGGTTGAAAGGATTGGCTAAAAAATGTCGCGTTACTATTTGTAATTCAGAATTTCGTAATGATATGGTCGATGGTAATTTTTTGACCTTATTCGATCGCTTGATGAAAGTTAAAATCTGTCCGAAATTGTTAATTATACCCGTACTTTTATATGTTCATGAGCAGGGAGTTAACAAGTTCTGTGCACCCCTCGATCCACCCGATCCAATTTAACGATCGCTGCAACCTAATACAGAGGCTAAGCTGGAAAAATCAAGATAAATCGTAGCATTGCTACTATCCTCTGGCCGCATTTTGCTCTAATCTAGAGGGTAATCACAAATTATAGAGCTAAAATAAGGGCTTAATTTGCCTAAAGCTCGATCTTTATTTTTACATTATTTTGGGAGTCGATCGCCGTGAGTAGCGTTACAGTCATTAATGACGCACAGTTTCAGAGTGAAGTTTTACAAGCAGATCTACCTGTATTAGTATACCTATGGGCAGCCTGGTGTGGGCCTTGTCGGTTGGTTTCTCCCTCGATCGATTGGATTGCCAGCAATTATAGCGATCGAGTCAAGGTAGTCAAAATGGAGATAGATATCAATCCTGAAACTGTCAAAGCATATAAAGTAGAAGGTGTTCCGGCGATTCGATTATTTAAAACTCAGGATGTCATCCACTCCTGGGAAGGCGCAATTACTAAGGATAAATTGACAGCAATGTTGGATAGTAATCTCTAGGGGATAGTGGATAGTGAAAAGTCGACAGTCGACAGTGAACGGTAGACAGTGATTCGCTCGTTTAGCTCCATCTGTTAAGATAGCGATTTCTAGCCACTAGTCACTAGCAATTAGCCACTTTCACTACCAAATAATGCACCTCACGAGAATTGAAACAGCTATAATTCATAATTCATAATTCATAATTTAGTATGCGCTTCTCCCAAAGTCTCCTACCATTACAAGCAAATGTCTTTGCCGATATGGATCGTGCCAAAGGTAAAGCTCGGGGACTCGGACAGGAGATAATCGATCTATCATTGGGTTCTTCAGATTTACCTGCTGCGCCGCATGTGATTGCGGCAATCCAAGCAGCTCTGACAGATCCGACTACTCATGGCTACCTACTTTTTAACGGCACACGATTATTTCGGGAAGCAGTCGCGACTTGGTACACCAATAAGTATGGAATTGCCGTAGATCCTGAAACTGAAGTATTACCGCTGATTGGTTCCCAAGAAGGTACCGCACATTTACCGCTAGCAATTATTGAGCCTGGAGATATTGCGCTCCTGATGGATCCTGGTTATCCGTCTCATGCAGGTGGTGTCTATCTAGCTAGAGGCGAAATTTATCCCATGCCCTTACTAGCCGAGAATAATTTCTTGCCTGTATTGAGTGATATTCCGTCGGCAATCCTGGCTAAATCCAAATTGATGGTGTTGAGCTATCCGCACAATCCCACCACTACAGTCGCGCCCTTAGCCTTCTTTGCGGAAGCAGTAGCTTTTTGTCAGCAACACGATCTCGTGCTGGTGCACGATTTTCCGTATGGAGATTTAGTATTTAGCGATATTCGCGTCCCATCGATCTTTGAGGCTGATAAAGATAAAAGCGTCTCGATCGAGTTTTTTACGATGTCTAAGTCACATAATATGGGTGGATTTAGAATCGGTTACGCGATCGGGAATCGGCAATTAATCCAAGCCTTGCGGCAAATTAAGGCGGTAGTAGATTTTAATCAGTATTCAGGTATTTTACATGGTGCGATCGCGGCTTTAACTGGGGACCAAACTCCCGTCCAAACAACAATCGATACTTTTAAACAGCGGCGTGATACCTTTGTTGAAGCACTAGATCGGATCGGTTGGCACGTGCCCACGCCAGCAGCGACAATGTATATCTGGGCAAAGTTACCACCAAAATGGGCGCATGACTCGATCGATTTTTGTACTGAACTAGTCGCTCAAACAGGTGTAGCAGCCTCTCCTGGAGTCGGTTTTGGGCGATGTGGTGAGGGTTATGTTCGATTTGCACTGGTACACGAACCAGCTAAATTACAGTTAGCAGTCGATCGACTGGCGAAGTTTTTGTAATCATCATTGGTAAATCCTCAATAGAGAGGAGTTTTTACATTCGCTCTGACGATCGAGAAACTACATAAATAGAAATAGAGGAGAGCGATCGCATATCGCTCTCCTCTATATTAATATCTACTTTGCTAGTAACTAATCACTAGAAAGTGAATGTTGTCCGGATCGTACCGAGATACTCAGCAGGACCATTGATGTTTTCAGGATTAGTCAGCAACAATAACCCAGGTGTGATGGATAAATTATCACTAACTTTGTACTTGTAAAAAGCTTCAAAGTTCAATCCGGTAGCTGGATCGACACGAGCAGCAGTCGCACCGCTATTGCTAGTTAATTTAGGTTGCATCCCTGCTACAAGTCCTAATACATTTCCTTTACCACCAAAATCTTTAGCAGCTACAGTTAATGCATACTCCCAAATATCCGCAGAACCTGCCGCATCTAAGCGCTGAGCTTTAGTATAGCCACCCCAACCAGATAGAATCAAATTCTTGGAGAGATTGACACTAGCTAACAGTGCATAATGATCCCCTGTTGTTGGGCGAATGCCTGGTGCTGCTACGGAGTTGAACGGGTTATTGGCCAAGTTAGTACCATTATTACCAGATAAGAAAGTTCCCGTAGAGTTATAGGTACGGGCATAGGCTAAACCAAGCTTGAAACCATCGCTAGGTTTGAGGGTAAGTTGGGAGAAGATCGTATTAGAACCATTAAACAGTCCATTGCCTTGAGTAGGACTATTTACTGTTTCTGCGGGACTAATTACTCCTGTAAGATTATTTACACCTGGAGTAGTAACCCGTGGGACACCATAGCTCAACACTAGTCCGAGATTGGGACCCAACTTCTGATCGAGTCCAAAACTCGCACCTTCATTATTCAATCGATAAATGGAACTAAAACGGCCAAATCGAGTAACAGCACCACTACCTGCTGATTGCAGTTCGGGGTTGAAATTTTCATAGTTATCGTTTAACTCACTCCCAACTGCTTCGACAATAAATTTAGTTTGTTCGGAGACTGGCAGTTTATACTGAAATCTTTGGATGTTGGTAACATTATCATCACTACCTTCAAATCCTAACCGAGCCTGATTAGTCCTTGCAGCCGAAGTAGCAGTAGCACCTGCAAAAGAGTTACTATTGCGAGATTGAAGGCGAACTAGGAGAGCATCTTTACCTGTGAAGCTACTGGTAAAATTCAACCGAACGCGATCGGAGAAAATTGTAGTGCGAGTTGCCTCGTTAGGACCGCCGAGTAACCCACTAAGTGCAAAAATTGCTTCTCCAGTCAGTTTGGTAGTTGTCGAGAAGCTCTTGTCTTTAACTTCTGTAACTTTGGCATCGAGTGCTTGAACTTTGGTATCTAGAGCTTGCAAATCAGAGCTAAAAGATTGAACCAATGATTTAACTTGGTCGAGATCTTGCTGGGAAACTTCTGGCTCCACTGGTGCAGGTAGAACTGGTGGTGCAGGCGGTAGAACTGGTTCTGGTGGTGGTGGTGTGATTTCTGGCTCTGATGGTGGTGGTGCAACGATCGAAGGAGCTGGTGTTGCTCTTCTCTTCTTCTTCTTCATCGGCTTGCGTTTTCTGGCAACTAGTTGCTCCATCGATTGGACGCAGCCATTGAGACTAGTGGCAAATTCTTCACGAGACAACACACGATCGCCTGTTGCTGTGTTACTACAATTATATTTGGCCTGTAGTTCTTTGAGCGATTGATAAGCCCAGTCGCCTGGCTTAACTTCCGTTGCATTTGTAGCCTGTTCGATCTGCTCGGGAGTAGCCGCAGTGCTGCCAATGTTAGTGGCAAGCGAGTCAGTTGCTTTGAGCGGAGCTAAATCTGAAATCGATCTAGTGGTGGTAGGGTTAGTGGGAGTTGCCTCTGCTACTTTATCGGCACTTGGATTCGCTGAGGCTGAAGATACCCCTGCAATCCACACATACATGCCCATCAGAATCGGATAAATAAGATGCTTTGATAACAATTTCGACATAATAGATGCGATTTCCTCACACGATAACTTTTGAGCTTTTTTTAACAATCAAGTATCCTAAGACACATTTTATGATGTTAATCCTTTCATTTCTGCATAGAAATTTACAATTTGCGATCGAAATCATCGCAATCTGAAGTTATTTGCTGAAGACTCGATCGATTTTGGAAATTTAAATAATAAGCATAACCTGTTAATAGCAGATTAAACAAGAAGCCCATCAATAATGTATATCATTATTGATGGGCTGTGGTAGGCAATTTAGCTGTTGTTAAGCTTCACTATCGGCAGCTAATGCAGCCGCAGCCGCAGCTTTAGCTGCTTTTTTAGGTGGATCGAGTTTGAGACTCAAATAACGAATGACATCTTCACTCAGACGCATTGCGCGCTCTAATGGGGCAATTTCTTTGCCAGAGCCAGTGTAGTTGACCTGAACGTAAATTCCGTCGCGGATCTTGCCAATGAGGTATGCAAGACGGCGTTTACCGCGTTGTTGGATTTCAATATCTGTACCACCGTTAGTTTCAATGATACTCCGATATTTTTCGATCGATTCATTTGTCTGCTCGTCCGACAGATCGGGACGCAGAATGTACATGATTTCGTATTTGTCGCTCACAGATTCTCCTTATGGACATAATGGCTTCTGCTTGACTCAATTAATCTAGCCGCAAAAGCAAGGAATTACCATTCTATCAGCAACTTGGCTATTTATGGATCGCGATAATTTACTGGAGTTTTTTTAACTAACCGAATCGAATCGAATCGTGGCTGAGAATACTTAGCTAAACCATTTGGGGAGATGATGATCCTGCTGTTCGAGATGAGAGATCATCCACCAACCAAAGGTAGTAAAACTCAATAGGAAGCAAGTTGATAAAAGATAAGCACTACAGATAACGCGAATAATGACAGGTGCCGAGACAGTATCGAACATGGTTCATTCAGCTCTAAGCTGTTAAAGTTGATTGTGAATTACCTTATATAAGTAATTCTGCTATCTACTACGCCGGAGTGGCGGTGTTTTCCAGCACTTTTAATAAGTATTTTTTGTGCTAGTCTCACGAGGGTTACTAGACG